>JARCMA010000597.1 GCA_030248405.1 Microcoleus sp. MP8IB2.171 | reverse complement strand
GAGTAATCATGGAAGTCAGTTTCAGTTCTTCATTTAAACGTGCTTTCAAAAAGCGTATTAAAGGCAATGCAGATTTAGAGGCTAGATTTTAGCAGAAATTAGAGCTGTAGATCCCTTTGATCCGAACTTGAAAACTCACAAACTGTCGGGCAAGCTTAATGATTTTTGGAGTTTTACCGTAGATTATGACGAAAGGGTGCTATTCTACTTTACGGAAGATGGCAAAGCTGTGTTTGTATATATTGGTAATCACGATCAAGTGTATTGATAGGAAAATAGGTTTTATTGCTATGCAGTATGTCTTAATTATTCATGAAGTCGAAAATTATGCAGCTTGGAAAAAAGTATTCGATAATGCTGAAAACATCAGAAAAGAAGCTGGCGAGCGCTCCTATCAGGTCTTGAAGTATGACAGTAAACCTAACAAAATTGTTCATTTTTCCGCCTGGACATCAACAACAGATGCCAGGGCGTTCTTTGAGTCACCTGCACTGGTTAAAATTAGAGAGGAAGCGGGAGTCAAAGCTCCTGAATTTATATATTTAGACCAATTAGAGTCAGGAGTGTTGTGAAAGACGAATTTCTAAGTAGTTAAATAAAATTGATCGCACAAACAACTGATATAGCACTTGTCACAAAGATGAGGTATCGATCGATAGATCCCTCAATCCCTCAATCCCCCAATCTAAAATCTAAAATCTAAAATCTAAAATCTAAACCTGTGCCTCACCTTTTTGAGAATGGCTATATTGACCGGACATGATATCAACTAGAAAATAGGGGTTTGGGCTTCTGAATATTAAAAATTGGGACTCCTCGGCATATGTCGCGAAAATTCACAACTTTTGCTCTGTAGGGGTTACAGAGGTGTAAGCTGTCCTTTGAGGGGAGTTGAGTAATTACCAAAATTGTTCATTTCTCCGCCTGGCTATCAACAGTCTTACCTCTTAAGGGGGATGCGTTGGGGAGCGAGACTCGGCTACTATCAAAAAATAAGAAAATTTTACGCAATTAGTTGAAGCATTAAAGAATAGTGAGGCACGAATTAACAAGCTGACCGTAGGTGATATCTCAGCGAGTTTGATCGGATTATCTATCCCTATCAAGTGACACATCCTGGGGTTTGATCTTGCACATTTTTTACTCATCCCCTAACACTTTTAAAGGAGAAAAAATAAGGATATGAAGAAAATTTTTCTCAGGTTGTTGCTGGGAACGTTATTATCTCTTGGGATTTTGGCGATCGCACCTATGCCAGTCATAGCCGTCGGTTCGATGTCCCAAGCGCCATTATCAGCAGAACTCGATAATTTTTTGACTTCTCTTCCTCGCGATTATTACACGATTACAAATACAGAAGCTCTCAAAAGTATTGTCAAAAGGGATAATGCTTTATTAATTGATGTCAGACAGCCTTCTGAATATACATCTGGTCACATTCCCAATGCCATTAATATCTCCTTGCAAACCTTAACCGCAAATCTTGATAAAATTCCCAAAGATCGCCCTGTGGTTCTTTATTGCACAACGGGCTATCGAACGGCAATGGGAGTTATGACTTTGCAAATGTTAGGATATGCTAACGTGCAGGCTTTTCCTCCTAGCATTCAAGGTTGGAAAGCTGCAGGAGAACCTTTGGAAAAGTAGAATGTAATTATTTCAGCCCATTCATGAAAGAAAGGAATCTTGATGATCCAATATCGTGTTAGAAAAATATTTTCCCAGTTACTATTGCTAGGAGCTTTAGTGTTGACTTTATTCCTGGGCTTAGGAATGTTAACTACTCCCCATGCAGTCGCAGCAATTCGACAACTAGAAGAAGCACCAGGACAAATGGTTTACCAGTCCCGGGAAACCCTCAAAGATCAGCACGGAGGTAGCTGGCAGGCGATCGCTTTTCAACGTGTTTATCCTAATGGCGAAATGAGTTTTCAACTGCGTTTAGTCGGTTTCCCCGGCGGGGTAGAAATCGATCGCAGTCAGCCATTATTGTTGACTGATTCACTAGGTAAAACCCTGACTGCTGCTGATACTTCTAGCACTATTTTTACTGATTTATCCGCTCCCGAACCTCATGTAAGTCAGTATAACATTCTGCCGTTGTTACCGGAGTTGCAGGCAGAAATTCCCCTAAAGTTGACGATATCAACGCTCGGCGATGAAGCGATCGATCTATCAGTTTCACCATCTTTTGTGCAAGAGTGGAAAACCCTCTTGTCTTCAAGAGAGTAGGTTGGGTTGAGTAGGAGAATTCAAATCAGCGCTGTCAGACTAGGCGGTAATCTCAAATCTTAAATGGTATAACCACCCGGTATTCTCTCGAAATCCTCTTTCACAACTGGCGTTTCAACAACTCCCGCACTGCCGCAAAAGCCCTCCCCCGCCACTCCACCGGCAGCAGCGACAATCCCAAACCAGCCCACATTTTCGCCTCAGAAACAGACTTTCCAGCCCTGACCATCCGCCGCCCTTTTGCAGTTTCACCCACCTCAATCAGCCGCAAACCAAGCGCTAATTGAGTTTCTGCAAGCCTTTTGAGCCTGACTGTTTCGAGCATCTCTGACTCAAATTCGTAGCCGGTCAAATAGCGCAATTTATCGCTCAAATACGGAATTGCCCGATCGACTCCTTGCTGTTCTGCATGAAATCGATACTCCATCAACAGCTCTGGCAAGTAATAGCATTTTTTGCCCGCAATTGCAAGTCTGACAAACAAATCGTTATCTTCGCAATTTTGCAAATTCGGCCGCAGAAATCCTACTTCTTGCAGCGCGGGGCGGCGAAATAAAGTCGCCCCTATTTGCAAACTCTGTCTCAGAAAAACTGTCGAGAGCAAATCTTCAACAATTCCAGCCGACAACTCGGTGCGCCCCCACCGCTGCGAATTCAGTTTAGTCTCGGTTTCGTCAATATTGTTGTGAATGTCGATCGCCCAGTGATCGGTACTGACAAAATCAATGCTGGGGTCTTTATCTAAAATAGCAGATGTCCGCTCCAGAAATTGCGATCTCAGGCGATCGTCATCGTCAAATTTGATAAAATATTCGCCCCTTGCCGCCGCAAAGCCCGATCGCATATTATTACTTTTACCGATATTCTGCGGGTGGCGAATGTAGCGAATCCCTGGCTCTACAAATTCTGACATTAACAGCGGAGTGCTGTCAGTGGAGCCGTCATCGCAGACAATTAATTCAAAATCTGTATAACTTTGATCTAGCACGCTGGCGATCGCACTAGCCAGCAAATGCACTCGATTGTAAGTAGGAATGCAAACGCTAATTTTCGGCACAAACAAAGACCATTTATGATTTTAGATTTTAGATTTTAGATTTTACACAGCCCCATATTAAAGCCTTCCTTCTTCCTTCTTCCTTCTTCCTTCTTCCTTCTTCCTTCTTCCTTCTTCCTTCTTCCTTCTTCCTTCTTCCTTCTTCCTTCTTCCTTCTTCCTTC
>JARCMA010000596.1 GCA_030248405.1 Microcoleus sp. MP8IB2.171 | reverse complement strand
TTGCTCCTTCTATCAATGGCTAAGTTTTAGTCTGAGATTGACAAACAGCGCTCCTAGAAATAGGGGCGCTTTTTGTTTGGGAATATATATTTTTAGAGACCTGCTTCTATCCGCTAAATCCCTTAAATCCGTTACCACCCTTACCTCCGTTACATCCATTCGTTGCTTTCCTTCTTCCTCTTTACTTATTTTTTCTTCCTTTATTCTTTAATTTTTTATGATTACTATAGAATATAGCCACTAGGCCGATCGAGATACTGTGACATACTCCACGGGCGAAATCTTATATTATGGTCTAGGATTCCAATAGTCGGATTCAGAATATGTTGGGCTTGCTATAAAGTGTTCGCTAGCAGCAATGCAATTGTGTCAATTCCCGAATCTAACCATAGACAAATGTAGCTGATCAGGAGTCGCTCCTCACCGTCCAAAGCGCTCTATCTGTAAGGAGAATTTGTATTATGAAAGATGGAAAAGAAGTACGTCGCGTCTCCACCGCAGTGATTGCTGGTGTTTGCGGGTTGGCTTTACTTGCGGGAGGGGGCATTGCCTGGTGGACGGCGAATCGTTCGCCAACTCCCGCAGACACACAGTCTTCCGCTCCGACTAACGCTCCGGCGCTGTCCCCAAATCCTGCGGAATCCCCTGTTGTAATTATCCCGGTGCCCCCTCCAACTCCTGTCCCAGTTCCTACTGCTCAGACGCCTAACGCTCAGACGCCTAACGCTCAGACGCCTAACGCTCTGGTGCCAAAGTCGCCACAGCCAAAGCCTTTGCAGCAAACAGATGTCCAGACAGTGCAAGTTTACTGGGTTAAAGATGCCAGCGGCAAATTTGAGGGAGTTCCTACGAAAGTAGCTGTCAAACAAGCTGACAAGCCTGATGCAGCTTTACAAGCTGCTTTTAACAGTTTGTTGGCTGGGCCGAAGGATGGAACTGTTTCTAGCGAAATTCCTAATGGGACAAAACTCAGGGGTTTGAGTGTTAAGAATGACGGAGTTTATGTCGATTTGTCGGCCGAATTTACTTCGGGGGGAGGGAGCAATTCGATGACTGGTCGGTTAGGGCAAGTTATCTATACGGCTACGAGTTTACAACCGAATACCAGGGTTTGGATTTCGGTGGAAGGCAAGCCTTTAGAACTTTTGGGTGGCGAAGGTTTGGAGGTGGCTCAGCCGAGTACCCGCCAAAGTTTTGACAAAAATTTTCCTCTTTAGTAATTATGAGTCATTAGTTACAAGTGATTAGTCATCGGTCTCAAGGCCGAGAATAGGAATTGATAACTGATGACTCATGACTGAGGATTGAGGATTGAGGACTGGCAACTAATTTTCAGTGCTTCGTAGTTAGGCTAAATGCCCGAAAGTGTAGGGCTTGCTGTTCGATCCGGCTGGCAAGCCGATCGCACACCATATTACACAGCTCAAAAATTAACTCGTCTTGCACCTTATAATAAGCTGAAGTCCCTTCACTCCGGCGAGTAAGGATACCAGCTTGGAGCATGAGTTTTAGGTGCTTAGAAACATTGGCTTGACTCGTTTGAGTAGCTTCCACCAACTCTTGCACGCATTTTTCGCCGTCGCGAAGCAAGTTCAAAATTCGTAAACGCATTGGCTCGCTCAAAATACTGAAATACTCAGCAACTTGTTGCACAACCTCTTGCGGGACAGGCTGGGATGACTTCATCAAACTCACCGGAGAGAAGTGATCGGGAAATATTATCATTTATTCCATAACAATAAAGTAATCTTTCAATCCGGATTAATTCGCATCAAAACTTGACCGTATTCGACAGGTTCCCCATTTTGAACTAAAATTTCCATCACTTGACCGGACACTTCATCAGCATCGATCTCGTTCATCAGCTTCATCGCTTCGATAATACAAACTGTCTGGCTGACCTTGATGCGATCGCCCACATTGACAAAAGGCGGCTCGTCAGGAGCAGCAGCGCGATAAAAGGTTCCTACCATCGGCGAGATAATTGGCACCCATTTCGTATCGACAGAAGCAGGTACGGCAGCAGGTACGGCGACAGGGGCGACGGGTACAGGGGCAGCCAGATCCGCTGCTAAATTTTGCTCAACAGCAGGAGTTGACGCTAAGGTGGGGCTAGCAACAGCGCCCAAGGCGATCGGAGCGACTGTCGCCACGGCAGCAGGGAGCGCAGCAGAGGTGCCTGGTGAACTTGCCAGAATGCCTTTGCGTACTGTCAGTTCAATATCCCCACTTTTTAAGGTCAGTTCCGAAATGCCAGTTTTGTCTAATACAGTTAGCAAGTCACAAAGCTGGTTTAAGTCTAGTTGCACAGCAGATTCAAGGGTAATTGAGAATTGAAAATTGAAAATTGAAAATTGAAAATTCAGAATCAGGCGAAGCTAGGAGCATCAACGACTTTGAAGGCAAAAGGGATAGTTTTTAAGCTGTGAGCGATGAGTATTGAATTTGGACTTCTTTAACTCATAACTCTGAACTAAAAACTAAAAACTCCCTTTTCCTCTCTCGTTTCTACTCTCGGCCGAGGTACTTGTCTTCACGAGTATCAATCCGAATCCGTTCTCCAATGGAAATAAATAGAGGCACCATAACCTGAGCTCCGGTGGAGACGATCGCGGGTTTGCTGCCACCGGTAGCAGTATCTCCTTTGACTCCGGGATCGGTTTGCAGCACTTCCAAGACAACAGAATTGGGCAGTTCCACTTCCAGGATTTGGTCGTTCCAGCGAAGGATGTTGACTTCCATCCCTTCACTGAGGTACTTGACTCGATCGCCTATTTGCTTAGCATTGAGGCGACTTTCCTCGTAAGTTTCCATATCCATAAAGACGAACTCGTCGCCCTCTTTATAGGTATGCTGCATCACACTCTTTTCCAGGTTGGCTTGAGGCATCGTCTCGCCCGCCCGGAAGGTTTGTTCTACTACGTTTCCGGTTTGGACGTTTTTTAATTTTGTCCGCACGAAAGCCGAGCCTTTTCCTGGCTTGACGTGGAGGAATTCGATAACCCGCCACACGCCGTTATTCCATTCAATTGAAACACCTGGTCGAAAGTCGTTACTGGAGATCATATAAATTTTTGCGGGCAATCCCGTCGCCTTGAGGCACGGGGGAACTACAGTCAGTCGATTTTAGATTTTAGATTTTAGATTTTAGATTTACTCCACAGATGAATTTGGGAGATTGAACCTTGGTCTAAAATTTTGATCTCTCCACGACAGGAGTCTGGGGATTGTATCCGTTTTTGAGCGGGTCAGGTTAAAGCTGCAGTCTAGCTGACGGCATCAAAAAAGCAATTGGCATTTTATTTTACCGTTCAAAGGGAGCAAGTGCTGTACTGAAAGCTAAAAAGCTCTCAAGGGAAGGAAGTTCTGCCGCGAGCAGTGTACGGCATTTAAGGGATAGAAGGCCGACAGCGCTGTGGGAAGATAATAGAGGCAATAAAAGTTAAAGTTATGTTGCATTGGCCTAATTTCTCGATCGATACGTGCAAGCGCTGGGGCAAAACCGTCGCTTTAGCGCTCTTGCTGTTCACTCTCTCCCTGAGTTTCAGTTCAGTCTCCCATGCCAAACGCCCCAGCAGCAGTATGCCTGCAGGGAATGCGATTACGGACGGGCGGGCGCTGCTGCGCTTCGCTTTACCTATTGACAATCAGACTGTGCGAGAGTTGCAAATTAGTCTCGAAGACATTGGCAACCACATACGGTCTAAACGTTGGGGGCCGATTAGCAGTGATGTCAGCAAGGCTTCCAGGATTCTCAACCTTCGGGAATCTGACCTTTTAGAGAGTATTCCCGACGCCCAAAAGCCGGAAGCTGAAACTCTAGTTGCAGCAGTCAAGGACGGAATTGCTCAACTGGAAAAGGCTGTTGAGGCTAAAGACAGGGACAAAGTGATTGACTTGAAAGCCACAATCTTAGGTTCGGTAGGCGAAATCGAAGAGTTGATGGTGACAAAGTTTCCGTTTGAAGTGCCTGCCAAGTATGCTAATCTGCCTCAACTCAAAGGGCGCGCTACTGTGGCTGTACAAACGGAAAAAGGGGAAATTAATGTTGTGGTTGACGGCTACAGCGCCCCGGTTACGGCTGGTAATTTTGTGGATTTAGTCGATCGAGGTTTTTATGACGGTTTGCCGTTTATTCGATCGGAAGAATCCTACGTTTTGCAAACAGGAGACCCCGAAGGCAAGGAAGTCGGTTTTATTGACCCAGCTACTGGCAAATACCGGAATGTACCGCTAGAAGTTCTCGTCAGGGACGAAAAAGAACCTATTTACGGGATTACTCTAGAAGATGCGGGGCGTTATCGCGACGAACCTGTTTTACCTTTTTCGGCTTTCGGTACTGTGGCCATGGCTAGGGAAGAAGCCGATCCCGACAGCGGTTCTTCTCAATTTTTCTTTTTCTTGTTTGAACCTGAACTCACGCCCGCCGGTCTGAATTTGTTGGACGGCCGCTATGCTGTTTTTGGTTACATGATTGAAGGAAAAGAAGTTTTGGAGCAACTGAAGCAGGGAGACAAGATTGTATCTGCTAAGGTAGTTAAAGGAATCGAAAATTTGGTGCGACCTCAACTTTAATTAATGACGGCGATTGAAATCGCTGCTTGTCAAAAGTGACGGCGATTGAAATCGCTTTTACACAACAAACAAAGCCCGCCTGTGCGGGCTGAAAAAATCAAGAGTGACCAAGAATTTCTTGATGGTACAAGCCCCCGGATTTATCCGTGGAATCAATCCAAAATCTCAAATCTCAAATCCTCAAGCCCCCGCATTTATCCGTG
>JARCMA010000595.1 GCA_030248405.1 Microcoleus sp. MP8IB2.171 | reverse complement strand
TTGATCTACCTACTGACTTCTTCCCTCTTCCCTCTTCCCTCTTCCCTCTTCCTTCTTCCCTCTTCCCTCTTCTCTCTTCCCTCTTCCTTCTTCCTTCTTCCCTCTTCCCTCTTCCTTCGTTAAAGATATCGATCGAGAATAGCAGCAGTTTCCAGGCCTGTTTTTTCCCAGCTAAATTGTTTTGCTCTTGCCAAACCGAGCTCCCGCAAGTGCGATCGAACTTTGGCATCGACTGCAAGCTCTTGCATAGCAGCGGCAATTTCCTCGACGCTGTAGGGATTAACTAATAGTGCGCCGTCCCCCGCCACTTCCGGCATTGAAGACAGATTAGAGGTGATAACAGGAGTGCCACAGGCCATTGCTTCGAGCACGGGGAGCCCGAATCCTTCCCAAAGACTGGGAAAAACCAGGGCGATCGCTTGGTTGATGACTTTGGGCAAGTCGGCTGCGGGGAGGTAATCTAGGAATTTTACTCGATCGACCAATCCCAATTCTTGAACCTGCGCCTTCAGCAGCGGCGTATAGCGTTTGTCTTCGGAACCTGCTATCCACAATTCGTACTCGGAATTATGAGGCAAAGCAGCAAAGGCTGCTACAACTCGCTGCACGTTTTTATAAGGATTGTGGCGACCGATATAAAGAAAATAATTGCTTGTTGGTAAGTCTAGAAAACGGAAAAAGCTGGTATCATATCCAGGGAAAATTGGCGTAATTAAATTAGTAGGAATCTTGCAAAAATTAGCGATATCTTTGGCAGTTGATTCAGAGTCGCAAATGACGTGTTGAGCCTGTCGCAGCACTTGGGGAATGTAGTAGCGGTGGTAAGGTGTCAGAGGATCAAAGCGACGGGGAAATCGCAGCGCTATCAAGTCATGTACTGTAATTATATAGCGGCAACCTGCAAATAAAGGAGCTTCGGGAATTGGGGAAAATAACAGGTTAGATTTTAGCTGTTTGTAAATTTTGGGGAGTTGGGTTTGTGTCCACAGCAATCGGTTGATGTGTCCTTTGGTTCCTTGTTCGGGTGTTAGATTGGCGGGGATTTGGTAGCAGTTACTATTGGGGAATTTTTCTGCTGTTAGTAATGTGGGATTGAGGGATTTTAGGTGGGGAAATAGGTTTTTGGCGTAGATGGCTAAGCCGGTTGGTTTGGAAATTAGGAAGGAAAGGTTGATTAGTAGGTTGGATTGGGGATTGGGCATGGGATAATATGTAGATTGCGGTTTTTGGGTGGGATTTTTTTTATTAACCGCAGAGGGCGCAGAGGGCGCAGAGAGGAAGAGAGGGAAGATTTAAAGGTATTGTTGTAAGATGTTGGCGGTTGCTTTTCCGGTTTTGTTCCAGCTAAATTGAGATGATCTGGCTAAACTAGCAGTTTTTAAGTTCGATCGCACTTTTGAATCTGTGGCTACTGTTTGCATGGCTTCGGCTATTTCTCCGACGCTGTAAGGATTGACTAATAATGCGGCATCTCCGGCTACTTCTGGCATCGATGATAGGTTGGATGTGATGACGGGTGTGCCGCAAGCCATTGCTTCTAAAATTGGTAAGCCGAATCCTTCCCAAAGTGTAGGGAAAACTAGGGCGATCGCCTGATTCATCAGTACGGGCAATTGAGAATAGGGAACGTAACCGAGAAACTTTACCAAAGATTGTAAACCTAATTCTTCAACTTGTGCTGTCAATTGCGGTGTGTAGGCATTTGGAGGCCCAGCTAGCCACAATTCGTAATTTGCGCGATCGGCTAAACTCGCAAATGCAGCAATTAATCTTTCCAAGTTTTTGTAAGGATCGTGTCTGCCGGTATAAAGAAAATAATTTTTAGCTGGCAAGTCGAGATATCTAAAATTAATATTATCGCAAGCTAGGGGAATTGCGGTCATTTTTTGACGCGGAATTTGGTAAAAATTAGCAACATCTGTCGCCGTTGCTTCAGAATCGCAAATAATGTGTTCCGCTTGCCGTAAAACTTGCGGTATGTAGTAGCGAAAATAAGCTGTTAAACGAGAAAACCGTCGGGGAAATCGCAAAGGAATTAAATCGTGAACTGTGACGATGTAGCGGCATCTTGAATACAAAGGCGCTTCGGGAATTGGAGAAAATATCAGGCTTGACTGCAATTGGTTGTAAATTTTAGGTAAGTTAAATTGAGTCCACAGCAGTCTGTTGATTTGTCCTTTCGGGCCTCGATCCGGTCTGATGTTGTCTGGGATTTGATAACAAGTATAATCGTCAATTTGCTGGGAAGTAAGTAATGTTGGTTCTAATTTTTGAAGTTGGGGAAAGAGATTAGCGGCATAAGTCGCGATTCCCGTTGGTTCGGGAGTTATGAAAGACAAATTGATTAACAGTTGATTAGACACGCTTTGAGTAAAAATAAACTTTAATTGGAAGAAGACCAGGCGGTTGAAATCGCGTCTATACAAACACTCACGCGCCTCCGCGGGTTGAAGAACGGGCGGTTAAAATACGTTGTTTTCTTCAGTCCGCGGAGGCGGACATCGTTTGTGTAGGCGCGGTTTCAACCGCCGTCTACGTTTCTTAAGTTCGATCGAGCATTTGAGCTATATCGGCAGGATTTGGCAGCCGAATTGTAGCATACTCTTGGTGAATAATCTCAAAAAAACTATTGACTTTTTTATCGAAACGTGCAAGTCTAAAGTTCTGACTGCGTTGCTGTGCACCAGCTTGAAGTTCTGCTAGCAAATCAGGATTAACAATTAGTTGATGTGAATGCTGGCACAGTTCCTCAACGGTATTGAACAAAAAGCCCGATCGCCCATGTTCGACAATTTCCGGTTGGCCGCCACCGTTGAAAACAATCGGAGCACAACTATTTTGCATTGCTTCCACAGTCGCCATCCCGAAATGTTCAAATCTTTGAGGATTGACTTCACCCAAACCGCAGCCGTGCCAAAATATGCTCGCTCTAGCATAAAGTGATTTTACCTCATCGAAGTCAGCATTGACTTTGAGTTCGATCGCCCTTGAATCTTGCTTCAATAAATTCTGAACCGTCTTTAAATAAGGATTTTTCGGAATGCTGCTGCCGGCTAAAATTAGCCGCCATCCTTGAAATTCTTCGGGATAATCTCCTAGCAAACTGCGGAAAGCTTTAATTAGTTCAATTTGCTTTTTTGTTCCCCCAGCTTCAAACTGTCCCACAGCCAAAATTAGGTTTTCTTTCGGCACTTTAACTGTTGCCATTTCTACGGGCGGATAAAGCAGAAAAGTTGGCTGTAGGTTCCAGCGTTTCTCCAACCACTTAACAGTAAATTGACTGTTGGCAATAATGAAAGTGTAGTCATCGACAGCAAAGTGACGGTTGCGGAAGGTATTGGGAAAGTGGCAGAAAAATATTGAGATTGGCGACAGTGGTTTCACTTTTTCCAGTTGGTTCGCGTTGATGAAAATATCGTAGTTTTTACTTTCTCTGGCAATTTCATCAAAGGGATTTTCCATATCTTCCACGATGATGCTGGAATCGATGCACTGCATTCCGCGTTTCTCGTAAAACGCCAAGGGCATAATTTTAATTTTGCATCCTGAAAGGTTGAGTCCGTACCACGATTCTAAGTCGGAAACAGCAACTGGTTTGTTGGCGATAAAAGTAATCTCAAATTCATTTTGTAGCAGCGAGGCGATGGTAGCGACGTATTTTTGACCGCCACCAATAAAATGTAGTCCGTGATCGTAAATGGCGATCGACATTTTGCGATCGCCCCGAACCACCTGTAACCGAGATAAAATGCGATCGATCTTCATCCGACTGTAAATCACCGCCAACTTTTCCGACAACTGTGGCAATACAGTTTCGATGATTTCTGGTTTCTGATAATCTAGAAGTTTTTTAATCGCTACAAATAAACTCTCGAACAGCAAATCGTACTGCTTGTTACTAAAAAAATCCGAAGTATGAATTCCTTTGACTAATTGCAACGGTTCATGTTTTGCCAAATACAAAAACCGATTGCGATTGCAGAAATACTCGGTAAGTTTGCTTCCTTTACTCGAACCCCGATACTCGTGATGGGCAATGGCGGCGGGAGTATAAAGCATTTTCCAACCGCGTTTGTGGCAGCGTTTGGCAAACTCTACATCCTCAAAATACATCACAAAATCTTCATCTATTGGCCCGACATCTTCCAGACATTCTCTCCGAAAAAGCACCGCCGCCCAACAAAGCCCTTCGACTTCCCGTTCTGTATCGTACTGTCCCGAATCTTTCTCGCCAAAGCCGACATCTTGCCAATAAAAATTAGGTAATTGCTGAATACCTGCGCTGTTAATTCGCCCGTCTTTAAACAACAATTTGCCGCTAGTCGCACCTACTTTTTTATTAGTTTCTAGCCGTTTTACAAGAATCTCTAACCAGCGACTGTCAAGGGTAGCATCGTTATTTAGAAATGCGATGTATTGCCCTTTTGCTTCGCTGATGCCAAGGTTGAGGGCTTTAGCAAAGTTGTTGGCGGAGTTGACAAAAATCCGAACTTTTGGAAATAGTTCGCGCAGGGAAGTAACGGAATCGTCTTGAGAACAATTATCAATTACAATTAAGTCGAGTTGCGATTCGGGATACGCAAGTTTTTGTAGAGATTTTAAGCAATCTTTCGTGTGGCGCAGACCGTTATAGTTGACTATAATTAACGAACATATGGGCAGTGTGGTCATTCGATTTTGGATTTTATATTTTAGATTTTCGATTGAATAATTGAATAATTTTCTATTTTTGATTGAAGCATTGAAGCATTGCTCTCGCGAATAAATCGGGGGTCTGTGACCAAATTATTGTGGGTCATTTTTAATGTTTTATTACGGTCGATCGCGCAATTGAGCGGTAATCATCTCTAAAATAGCAGTATGTTGCTGCTGCACTGCTTTAATTTGCTCTATTTCAGACTGAAAAGTGGCGATCGCTCTTTGTTGAGTCTCAAGCTGTGCTGTAACTTCGGGATATTCGCTGCTGAATTCCGATTCAATTTTTTCAAAGAGAGTTTGTTGATTTTCTTGCAATTTTTGCAACTGTGTGCTTAATGTATGCACGACCCGGGTATTAGCGAAATTGTAAATAACTTGACGTTCGAGTACGGGCCTGAGCAATTTTCGGACTATTTTCCTAACGACGATGACTGCGGAACCGAGTTGCCTTTGGTAAGAGGTAATGGGGATGTTATAAATGTCGAAACCTGCCTTTAAAAGGGCGATGTCTTCGTCATCTTCATTTTGGGCGATCGCACTATTTTCTGTTCCCAACAGGGGCGGCTGTGCAATACCAATTCGCGGCTCCAAAGTTTGTCGCAATTTATGTATTATCTGTTGAGTTGGTATTTCTTCGTACTGCAAACTTTCCTCTCCTTTATATAACTTACTATGACTTATTATGGAACAGGCATATTTGCTGTTTCAATCATTTTAACTAATTGTGAACAGGCAGCTTTGCTGTGTGAATAATTGTAATTAATTGTGGAACAGGCATCTTGCCTGTTCCAGGGCGGGCAGGATGCCCAACCCCTACTGCCCACAAGAAAATTTATCTCTTGTTAAATCAGGATTATTGCTTCCGATATTGGCAATATCTCAATTTAAGCTAACTCAATTTGACTGTCATCACCAATCATAAACCGCAGAGCTTTTGGACGAGCCGGCGCATTGGTTAGTTGAGCTCGCTGCCCGATCACGCTGTCAACAATTCGCTGGTGAATGCCAACTATTTTCGCCCCTTGCAATATTACACTGTGTTCGATATCAGCATCAATCATCGTCACGCGATCGGCAATACTGCTGTAAGGCCCGATAAAGCAATTTTCAATGCGGCAATTTTCCCCAATTACCACCGGCCCGCGAACTGTAGAATTAATTACCTCCGTTCCTTCTCCTATTTGCACTCGCCCGATAATTTGACTTTTGGCATCTACTTTTAATTCAGTTGAAGCTACGATACAGCTATCTAAAATGATTTGGTTTGCACTTAGCAAATCGTCTTTTTTCCCCGTATCCAGCCACCAACCTTCTAAATTGCAGGCGTCTACGTGTTTTTCCTGATTGATGAGCTGTTGAATGGCATCGGTAATTTCGAGTTCGCCCCGGGGCGAAGGTTGAATTTGATCGATCGCCTCATGAATACTAGGAGCAAAAAAGTAAATCCCCACCAGTGCTAAATTCGATGGCGGAACTTGTGGTTTTTCTACTAACTGCAAAACTCTTCCTTTCTCATCAACTTTTGCAACCCCGAAAGCAGAGGGATTGGGAACGGGACGCAGCAAAATCAGAGCGTCTAGTTTCTGCTTGTTAAAAATCTCTAAAAATGGATCTAACTGATTCTGAATTAAGTTATCTCCTAAATACATAATAAACGGAGAATCGCCCAAAAATGGTCTGGCAACTTTTACCGCATGAGCGAGCCCTGCCGGCTCTGCTTGCAAGATATAAGTAATTTTGGCACCGAAGCGAGATCCATCTCCTGTTTTCGTCTTCACCTCTTCCCCGGTTTCGGGACTAATAATAATCCCAATATCCGTAATCCCAGCCGCCACAATTCCTTCAATTCCGTACCACAGTATCGGCTTATTTGCTACAGGAACCAACTGCTTAGCACCCGTATAGGTGAGGGGACGCAAGCGTGTTCCTTTACCGCCAGAGAGGATGAGTGCTTTCATTTGGTGAACTCTGAGTTATCCTTTAGGGTTTGCGGTGCTGGCAACTATTGCCTGCACTTGTTCGCTCTCGTTGATTTTAAACCACCGCTACCCTGCTGGCAATAGTTGTCGTGTCTTATGATACAAATTATTTATGCCGATCGAGCTTTTATAGTGCGGGAGGCAGAGAGTGTCAGAAACCAGGTTTATTGCCACAGGAAGCAGCTAAAAGCTGAGTTTTTTTGTCAAAAAACCCCTTTCTTAAGGTTGCAAGTGCGCCAGTCCAGATTTTATTGCGTACCCTTTTAATAGCGGCCATATCGAGCAATCAATTGACTACCACTATTGTTTTGATTTGTCAACCAAGCCCACATCTGATCGCCCAGACAAAAATGCCACCATTCGTTAGGATGCTGCTGAAAACCCGCATTTATCATCGCATTTTTTAAGATTTGCCTGTGACGGTGATATTGCTGTTCTGGTGCGTGATTCCTATTACCAAAATAATCGGGATAAGAACGTTCTGATATTTCATCAATCGGAGAACCCATAGCAATTCGCCGATTATTTTCATCGACTAAAGTTATATCTAAAGCAGCACCTGTACTGTGAGGGGGAGGCGTCGCGCGATCGAGGCTCGGCACTGCCCAAAATTGATATACGTGTTCTATAATCACTTGGCGTTTGTCTTCGGAAACCGGAAATTCACACCCTTGAGCTACGGCAATTTGATTAAAAGTATAATCTACCATAAATTGCTGGACTTCCACCGGCCGATAAGCGTCAAATATCAGAATTTTCCACTTGGGATAATTTTGTTGTAACTGGGTTTGAGCGGCGATTAAACTATCTACAACTCCTTGCCGCAAATAGTAAGGCGAATCTGCTTTGCTGTTGTCATAGGGTGCACCCAACTTTTGATAGGGGTGCGGAATTTGAAAGGCAAAATGTTCTGGTGGAATCGGGACTAAAGGTTCGCCGCATTCATCGATCGCTATTTGCTGGTATGGTTTCATATCAAGGTTTTACCCTACTTTATGATTGCTAATGAACTACAATACTCAGTATATGCTTTTCACTTGAGTCCGTCGCGCTGCAAATAGCAAAGCAGCTAGAATATCCTCATGTTCTAAATCGTCATAGTCATCTATAATTTCTTTAGCATTCATACCAGAACTAAGTAATTCAAGAATCAACTCTACTGGATATCGGAGACCGCGAATACAAGGTTTTTAGTGACAGATATTTGGATCGAGTGTGATGCGCTGCAAAAGTTGGTTTTCCATATTTTAGGAGCAAATATTAAATATATCCTAACGTAAAAAACATAGCTTTCGATCGGTTTGTAGTAAGGACTTTAGTGCTTTCAATCTCCACCTAAAGTCCTTACTGCCCAAAAATCCTAACTTTGGCGGTAAGCAACTACCGCATAAAATGGATCGCCGCTTCCTATTCGCAGCATTTGCATAAAACTCGGCAAGTTAGGCTTGCGAACAATTACTTCCGGCTTGCTAAATCCGGGTATATTCGCTCCTTTGACAGAATCAAAGTAACCCTTGACTAATTCTACCCGATCGCCCTCCGAACCTTCCCGCCAAGCCGCGATCGCCTTTTGATAAAACATCCGGTTGGAAAAGCTTACGATTGCTACGCCACCAGGCTTCAATATCCGGTGAATCTCGGCAAAAATCGCATCCGGGTGCTGCAAATACTGTACCGAAACACAGTTGACAACGGCGTCAAACTCTGCATCCGGCAGCGGCAATTTGGGATTTGCGTTCAAATTCTGCACGAAATAATGATTCAGTCTGCGATTTTTTGCCAACTCTTCTTCATTCATGCCGTGCCCTTCGACATGGGCAAATTGCATCTCGTCGGGAAAGTGAGAAACCCAACTGCTCATCATATCAAAAATCCGAGTATTCGGTTTCAGGCGTTCCCGATACAAATCGGTTAGTTGCTGAATGAACCCATCGTCTACGTGAGTCACAAACCGGGGAGCGGAGTAGAATAAAGTGTCGTCGGTGTCGTCTAACTTGGTGCGTTGGTCGGCTGGAAGCAACATAAATTCTGATCGGAAAGTAGATTTACCCTTTCTAGTTTAAGAACAATAAGAATTGTTAACATATCCGGCAGAGGGCGGATTTCCGGTTTTAGGGTAGCAGTCGATCGCCAAAAAAACCTGCTGGCATCCTTTTGGCTAACCGCTTTTCCCTGGCTGGTGCTGCTTGTGGCAACAAGACGGTTTGCCGACTTCCAGCATTGGCGACAAACTGCAACAGGTAGGCGGGACGCTGACAGGCGCGATCGATCGCATGGAAAAAACAGGCCTAGTCCGCGAGAGAGACACTCGCGATCGTCGCATTTGACTGACAGACTCAGGTACACAAGTGCAAGACGTATTGCCCCCGCTGGTAGCTGAAATCCGATATCTAGCTGTCGAGGGGATTTCACAAGGCCGATGGAGAACTGTTTTGCCCACTGATCGATCGGGCGATCGTCAATCTTTCCTAAACCGACAAATGAATCTTTGATGCTCCCAGGCACGACACGGATGTTGACACGGATACACGGATGAATTTAGAAGTCGGGCATTTGATTTGTTTCGGTTAAGGGCGATTAGCAGGAGAAATCCCCAACTTCTTGGAGCAGTTTGAGAAGTTTGAGCTGTGGGGGATTGGATTTGTTTTGGTTAAGGGTGATCGCCCTTGCAATATAGCAATCCTTGCAGGAGTCGTAAACTTTTTACCCCACCCCAACCCTCCCCTTATCAAGGGGAGAGAGTAAGAAATTCACAAATGATTTAGGATTGCAATATCATCTTAAAAAGTTAGGTATCTGGTAGTGAAAACAAAACCGAAATCTCGTCCACCAGCTCGAACACGGGTTGTTGCTTTGTGATTAGTGGCGATCGATTCAAATCGGAAAAATATTATTGCCAACAAAACAACTCTATGGTAAACTAGAAGATTGTGAATATTAATCAAAAGTAAAGTAACAAGCCGGGAGAAATCAAAATGACACAGCAAACCCTGCACGGAACCAGCCGCAAAAGAAAAAGAACATCCGGTTTTCGCGCCAGAATGCGTACCGCAACCGGTCGATTGGTAATCAAAGCTCGCCGCAGCAAAGGTCGCCACCGCCTTGCAGTCTAGCACTGCATCAAGGTAGAGAGGCCTCAACGATCGCCCTACGCCATGTTGCCCGAGACAAACCGACTTAAGCACCGAAAAGACTTCAGCGCCGTATACCGCAAGGGAATGCGCCGTAACTCGGCCCATTTCAGCTTAAGAGCTCTGCGTAAACCAAAAAGCGCCGAATTTGCAAAACCGACAGCCGAAAAATCCTTGCAGCCCACTCGCACAGGCATTTCCATCAGCCTGAAAGTCAGCAAACGCGCTGTAGTCCGCAACCGGATTAAGCGTCAGATTCGGGCAGCTTTGCGACAGCTATTGCCCCGATTAAAATTCGGGTGGGATTTAGTAATTGTCGTGCGTCCGATCGCACAAGAGTGCAATTATGCAGAAATTCTGCAAGAATTAGAGCAGTTGTTGGTAGAAGCCGAGGTACTAGATGGGAATTCGAGAGGAAGTATATTATGAAGGCGGCCCCGCGCCGGGAGACTTGATCCTCAATTTACTCCTGGGGCTGACTGTGGTGGGAATCCCCCTCGCAGTAGGAGCAATTGTCCGGGCTCTGTGGCTGCGGTATCGGATCACGAGCCGCCGAGTGTCCGTAACTAGCGGTTGGATGGGGGGCGATCAGACAGACGTTATCTACTCAGATATAGTCAAAATCGTCACAGTACCTCGCGGTTTCGGGACTTACGGAGACATGGTGCTCACCATGAAAAATGGCAGCCGCTTGGAACTCAGAGCTATGCCGAAATTTCGAGCAATGTATGACTACATTAACGAAAAACTGCCCGTAGCCGCTCAAAAAGCAAACGCAGCCGAAGCTAAATAACCGAACCGCTTTCACCCTGATTAGAGGCCCAATTCAGTGCGAGTATTGGCAAACTCATTACAACAAACCCGCAGACCGGGCGGTCGATCGACGGGCAATGTCCTAAGATAGAGACAAAACCCTAAAAATTGAGGCGGCTCGCCTTCAGCGGGTAAAAATAGTTCTCAACAGCAAACATAGAGCACCTAAATTAACTCAAAGCGAATGGATTTCGGTATCTCGTTTCTCTCCAACAACCTCATGCTCCCGATCCTAGATTTTTTCTACGGGATCGTGCCAAGCTACGGTTTAGCGATCGTAGCTCTGACGCTTGTGATTCGCTTTGCTCTTTATCCTCTCAATGCAGGCTCTCTTCGCAATATGCGGCGCATGAAAGTAGCGCAGCCATTGATGAAAGAGCGAGTAGATCAAATTCAAAAACTCTATAAAGAAAATCCTGCAAAACAGCAGGAGGAAATGAGCAAAGTATACAAAGAATTTGGTAATCCTCTAGCAGGATGCTTCCCGTTGGTACTGCAAATGCCAGTGCTATTTGCACTGTTCGCAACGCTCAGGGGTTCGCCATTTTCTGACATAAATTACAGCGTAAACGTTCAAGTTTTGCCGAAAGAACAAATCGAAACTGTTCAACCGCAAGCTTTTGCTACACCGCCCCAAAATATTTACGTCACAGGTACTTTTCATGCTCCAGTTGTGGGCATAATTCCAGGCGGCGACAAACTCGCAGTCGGCGACACAACGAAGATTAATTTTCAAACCCCAGAGGGCAAACCTCTCAAAGCCCTAGCGGCAGAAAATAAGAGCGAAATCGACTTTGAACCACACTGGAAAGTAATCAAAGGCGAAGAAACTGTCCAGGTAGATGAACAGGGCAACATCACGGCCTTAGCGCCCGGTGAAGCCACAGTTCAAGGCACAATCCCCGGATTGGCTACTAACAAAGGATTCCTGTTTATTGAAGCTCTAGGCCGCGTTGGCGCGATCGACTCAGACGGTACAATCCACTGGGATATTTTGGTAATGATCCTGGGCTTCGGCATCAGTTTGTACATCAACCAAACCCTTTCAGGACAAGCACAAGGGCCAAACGACAACCCCCAACAGGCTACAGTTAACAAACTGACGCCAGTCATATTTTCAGGGATGTTTTTGTTCTTCCCGCTGCCCGCCGGCGTGTTGATGTATATGCTGATTGCTAACATCTTCCAAACAGTTCAATCGTTTATTTTGTCCAGAGAACCGCTGCCCGAAAATCTGCAAAAAATAGTGGACGAAGCAGAGGCGAAAACCCAAAAAGAACAAGGATTAGATGCACTTCCCTTTGAGCCCAAGCGTTCTAAGAAAAAGGCTTGATTTTAACAACAATGAAAGACTCTCAAATGCAGCGCGGACAGGCATGGTTAGAAGAATTGCTACAACTGTCCGCAATTCCTTCAAAAGTGGTATGCGAACAACAAAAAGATTGCTATTGGATGACAATAGATGAAAGCAATCTGACTCCCGAACAAGTTGCTATCTTAGTCGGGCCAGACGGTAATGTACTAGATGCGATTCAGTACCTCTGTAACACGGTTCAGAATATAGGCCAGGAAGTAGAGGAGTCAATTCCTTATACAGTTGAACTAAATGGCTATCGCATCCGCCGCCAAGAGGAATTGCGATCGATGGCAGAGTACGCAGCAGATCAAGCCCGATCGACGGGAGTGGAATTTGAACTCAAATCGCTGTCTTCGGCAGAACGCCGTCAAGTCCACAGCTTTTTGAGCGAATGTGAGGATATAGAAACTTACAGTCAAGGACAAGATGCCGATCGGCGTTTGGTAGTGCGGCTGCGCTGACGTTCAGTTGACAGTTGACAGTTGACAGTTGACAGTTGACAGTTGACAGTTGACAGTTGACAGTTGACAGTTGACAGTTGACAGTTGACAGTTGACAG
>JARCMA010000594.1 GCA_030248405.1 Microcoleus sp. MP8IB2.171 | reverse complement strand
AATCAATCCAAAATCTAAAATCTAAAATCCTCAAGCCCCCGCATTTATCCGTGGGGTCGCCTCTAAAATCTAAAATCTAAAATCTAAAATCGATTGACTGCTGCGCTTTGCACAAATTCTAGATAACTGACTGAGCCTCGTCGTTCTGCCAATTTCAACCTAGAGATACCAGTAGTTGATAGAGTTTAGTTTATTAACAAATGAAGCCGGAACTGACTTATTTAACCTGCTGAAATCTCGGTTTTTGTAGCCTTTGGTAAATATTTTAAATGAATAATATTGCTTCACTTCACGTGGTATGGGTTGGACTAGCTCAACTCATTTATGTCGGTTAAATAAGTAGGTAGAAATATAGCTAATTTGGGTCGAGTCTGGAACTCATACAGTGTTTTGTATAGGACGCATTCTTAGCTCAAACGACCAATACAAGACATACATGGTATTTGTTTTGGCGCAATTAGGGATATTTTAGATTTAAAAAAAATATTTTTTAAGGGCGGGCTCATTATTCTAACAACGGGCTTGGGATTGTTATAGAATAATTACTACTGGCGAAAGTTTTAAGTGCGAGAGTGTTTAATTGTTTGGTATGTTTTAGAGAATAGTACCCGATCGCAATTAAAGCTGGAATGAGAGGCGATCGCACAAACCGGGTTTTATCAAAAAATCGGGTTTTTAGATTTGGTATGAATGGGGAGACTGGGGAGGACGCCGACGGCCAATAACGGCTGCAATTGACACGTGCATTGAGGTGCGAAGGTTTTCGATAAAAAATATTATGTAGGAAAAAAACTTGACATCAGCGGGTCATCGAAAGTAAAAATAAATAATAGCCATAACAAAATGAGGCTTTATCTTTGATTCGCGATCGGCGCTCGGCAAGTATGGCAGTGAGAAGTTGCTATCCCCTAAAACAATTTCTGCTAAAATACATCCGGTAATATACGGAGTATCTAGGATTTTTTCCCAATCTAAAATCTAAAATCTAAAATGGCAACAGCTATTCTTGACCTGGAAATCTCCAAACTCCCGCCAGAAATCACGGTTGAGGAGCGTTACAGCAAAGCCTTGATTTTAATTCGACTGCACGGAAAACCGATCGGTCAAGCTCTTTTGCCCGTAGTCGGAGGCCGCCTTGGCGGTGACGAATTACGGGAAACACTGATGAATGCTGCTGGTGACAACTTGTGGAAAAACTGGCTCTACGACACTCTAGAATGGGATGAGCGGGGGTTGGTGGAGGCATTGCCGATCGCCACAGTAGCGGTTTGCACGCGCGATCGACCGGAAGATTTGCGGCGCTGTCTAGACGCGCTGATGCTGCTGCCAGATGAGGGTCAGGAATACCTGGTAATTGACAATTGTCCCAGCATGGACGCTACCAAGGAACTGGTCAAAAATTACCCACAAGTCCGCTATGTGCGCGAAGACGTACCGGGCTCCAGCGCTGCCCGCAACCGAGCTTTACGCGAAGCTAAACATGAATTCGTAGCCTTTACAGATGACGATGCTGTCCCAGATCCGAACTGGCTGCGATCGCTCTTGTGGAATTTTAGCGATCCGCGAGTGATGTGCGTCACGGGGCTGGTGATGCCCTTGGAACTGGAAACCGAAGCACAAGAATGGTTTGAGCGCTACAGCCCGCACGGGCGGGGATTTGAGCGCCGAGTTTTTGATGGGGCGCAGTGCAATCCTCTGATTGTGCATCTTGTGGGAGTTTCGGCGAGTATGGCTGTGCGGAAAAGTTTGATCGACTACATTGGCCTGTTTGACGAAGCTTTGGGGGCGGGAACACCCACGGTGGGTGGCGAAGACTGTGAACTTTTTGCCCGCATTTTGCGCGCGGGCTACTGCATCGTATACGAGCCGAGAGCATTGAGCTGGCACCGCCATCGTCGCACTTGGGAAGAATTGCGAAAAACGCTCCAAGGCTACGGCATCGGAGTCTATGCTTTCTGGACGCGGCTGTTTGTAATCAACAGAGAATTTAGTGTGCCTCTATTAGCTTGGGGATGGCTGCGGTATAAGCAAATTCCTGAATTAATTGCTTCTTTGCGAAAGCAACCGGATGCGGTTCCGAGGGATTTGCTGTGGGCTCAATTCCGGGGCTGCATTAGCGGGCCGATGGCTTATTTTGCTTCTCGGAAGTTGTTACAAAAAATTAAGGGGAGCAATGAATAGGGATTTTTAGATTATTTTTAACGGCAGATGAAGGGAGATGAAATGCAGATGAAGTTAATTGTTGTAATGTAAATATGGAAAATCTAACAGTTAGCATAATTATTCCTAGCCACAACCGAAGTTCTTCGCTGCGGCGGGCTTTGGATGCTTTGCACTTGCAGACTTATCCGATCGACCTGATGGAAGTTATTGTAGTGGCAGATAGCTGCATTGACGATACTTTGGCAATGCTACAAGACTACAAAGCTCCGTTTAAACTGCAGGCGATCGAGGTAAATTGCCGAAGTGCTTCCATCGCCCGCAATACGGGAGCGGCTTCGGCTACCGGGAAATTGCTGCTATTTCTCGACGACGATATCGAAGCGCTGCCGCCTTTGGTGGAAAGCCATGCGCGGGTTCACCGAGAGCGTCCGGGAGCGGCTGTCATGGGCCCCTATCCGCCTAAGTTGCACGGAGGAACTAGGTTTTTTGACGTGGAAGTGCGCTCGTGGTGGGAAGACAAGTTTTATCAGATGAGTCAGCCTGGTCATCGATTTACTTATCAAGATTTGCTTAGCGGCAACCTTTCTTTGGATGCAGAACTGTTTGCTCGTCTCGATGGCTTTGATTCGGCTTTTGGGAACTGCGGCGGGGAAGATTACGAGTTTGGGGTGCGTTTGCTAAAAGCTGGTGTACCTTTTGCTGTAGCGGGGGATGCTGTGGGCTATCATTACGAACACGAAACTAATAATCTCGATCGCTCTTTCCGCCGATCTCGTCAGGAAGGGCGATCGGATGTTTTGATCGGCCGCCGACACCCGGAACTCAGACCGACGCTGCAGATAAAAGACTACGAAACTCCTTATTTTTTGGTAGACAAGATTGTGGTGGCGATCGCGTTTTTATGGCCGGCGGTTGTGGATTGGCTGGCTGTGGGAGTCAGGAAATCTCTGGATTTACTCGAAAGCTTGGGGATGCGGGAAACTTGGCGGTGGTTGCGGGCAAAATTGCGCGGTTATTGGTATTTGCGGGGTGTGATTGATGAGTTGAAAAGTCGCTCTGCTATTTCTAGTTTTATGCAAGGAGGCCCGGCCCGTGCTGATTTGGGCGGATATGAAATTAACATTGATTTGCAGCAAGGTTGGGAAGCGGCAGAAAGTCTACTGGATGCGGAACGACCGGCTGGGGTTTACCTGTATTATGACCAACTAACAGTCGGCCATATTTTTCCGCAAGCGGGCGCGGAACCGCTGCGGGGCGCTCACTTGCGATCGATTCTGGCGCTTCACTTTGCTCAACCGCTGGCTGGGGCGATCGCGGTTAACGGTTTGCCCCACAGTGCTGAAACGCTTGAAGACAAACCTTTAGTTGCTTTTGAAACTTACGAGTTAGCAATTAAGAGCTAAGTAAATAGGTACAAATAAAGATTACATGATTCGGGCAGGTGAGTGCCTTCATCTTCTCGCTTATATCTCGTTATGCTTAGCTAAACTAGCCCCTAGAAGATATTTTTTTTCGTGCATATCTACTGAATTCGGGGAAGTTAAACCAAAAACTCAAACCTCAAAAGTTGGGAAATTGGAAAGTTGCGACCCCAAAGTTAAAAGTCCCAAGTCAAAACTTTTCTATCTAGTGCCCGCTGCAAAATTTTTAGGAGCAAGTTATGGCAATAAAAGTGATGGAGATTGAGTTTACCGAACAGATTAATCCGATTAGGCAACTCGAACAATACGAAGGAGTTCGCATTTTAGTTCGCTACCGGGGACGGCCTCTGGGCTGGGCTTATGTTAGCAACAATCCCTGGGAACAAACAATTTCCGCTGAGCGAGTGCGACAAACAATTGTGGATCAGTTAGGAAAAGAGTTGGTGCAATCGACTTTAGGAGAGCAATTCGGCGCAGTTTCTGAAGCAGTGGCGGATCGCCACCTGCCACCGATTAGCGTTGTCATCTGCACGCGCGATCGCACAGATTTGCTCAAAGGCGCTCTAGAAGCTCTGCTCGCCCTGGACTATCCCCACCGCGAAATTATCGTTGTAGACAACGCTCCTGCAAACAGCAGCACCGCTGAATTCGTTGCGCGATTGCCGGTACGCTACATCAAGGAAGAACGGCCAGGATTGGACTGGGCGCGCAATCGTGGCATCGCGGAAGCGCGGCATGAGATTATTGCTTTTACTGACGACGACGTGCGGCCCGATCGCGGTTGGCTGCGGGGTATTGCTGCGGGTTTTGCTGACCCGGAAATTATGGCAGTTAGCGGTTTAGTCGCGCCGGCGGAACTGGAAACAGAGGCTCAAATTCAATTTGAACTCCGCTACGGGGGAATGCTGCAATATCTCCACAGTTTTAAATTTGATGGTAGCAAGCTCTCGATGCGGGAGTTGCTGTGGGCGAGCAAATACGGCGTGGGGGCGAATATGGCTTTCCGGCGGCAAGTTTTCGAGGCTGTGGGCAATTTTGACGTTGCTCTCGATGTGGGGACTGCGACTTGCGGTGCTGGCGATATTGAGATGTTTCATCGGATTTTGGCGAAGGGATACTCGACTTTTTATGAGCCGAGAGCTTTTGTGTGGCACCGGCACAGGCGCAGCGCCGAGGCTTTGAGCCGACAGTTACAGGATAACGGGCGCAGCTTTGGGGCTTATGTACTCACGTGCGATCGCAACCGCACTGTGCCGCGCTGGGAAATTTGGAAATTTGCTATGTTTCAGTGGCTTGGTTGGTGGCTGGTGCGCCGCTTGGGGGCTCCGGGTTTGCTGCCGCGCAAGTTGGTAGTCAGCGAGTTGCTAGGAGCTCTCGACAGTCCTTTTGCTTACAGAAAGGCGCAGTTGCAGGCGCAGCAGTTAGGTGAGATTGAGCCGGAAGAGCAGCTACAGTCTGAACCGCAGGAAGTTGCCGGAGGTGTGCGATGAGAAGTGTTCCAAGGCTGATTGACAGGCGCAAAATCGCTCATTTCTTCGATTTGCTGCGGGTGTTGGTCGATCGCGATATGAAATTACTTTACAAGCGATCGACTCTGGGGATTGCTTGGACTTTGATCAATCCGTTGTTGCAGTTGGCTGTTTTTTCCTTTGTATTTCGATCGGTAATTCCGATGAATATTCCGAAGTTTTCTTCCTTTGCTTTCAGCGGTTTGTTAATCTGGAGTTGGTCTCAAACCGCATTATTTCAAGCAACGGGATTAATTACCAACAATAAAGCGCTAATCAGACAGCCGAATTTCCCCACGGCAATTTTGCCGGTAGTCACGACAATGACGGGACTAATTCACTTTATGTTAGCTTTGCCGGTCTTAATTCTCTTTCTGGCAATTGATGGCGTTCAGCCGAGTTTAGTGCTGTTGGTGTTGCCCCTGCTGATGGTTATTCAGTTTCTTTTGACAATCAGTTTGGCTTATCCCCTCGCCGCTTTGAATGTCACTTTTCGCGATACTCAGTACACTTTGGGCGTAGTTTTGCAGATGGTTTTTTACCTGACTCCGATTTTCTACGACATCAATAGCGTCCCGAAACAATTTCAGCCTTTTTATCAGTTAAATCCAATGGTGCCACTGCTTGGAGCCTACCGCGCCATACTGCTCAAAGGTACGCAGCCAGATTGGCTGGCGCTGTTAATTGTTAGTTTGGTTGTGGCTGCTCTTTTGCCGATCGGACTGGGAATTTTTAGAAGGCAAAGCACTACTTTTGTGGAGGAATTGTAAATGCGTCAAGCTATTGTTGTCAAGGGTTTGGGGAAACGTTTCAACCGCTACTCTGCCGATCGACCTTATACGATTATGCAGGCCGCTTTGGCGGGTTTTCGGCAGATGAAACCGCAGGCTAGTTTTTGGGCACTGCGGGATATCAATTTCACTGTTTCTCCGGGGGAAATGCTGGGAATTCTCGGTAAGAATGGCGCGGGAAAATCGACGCTGCTGCAACTTGTCGGCGGGATCGGCCACGCTGAAGAAGGAACCATTGAAATTAATGGCAGAATTGGCGGTTTGTTAGATTTGGGTGCGGGTTTTCACTCGGATTTAACTGGCAGAGAAAATGTGTTTGTGGGTGCGGTGGTAGCAGGTTTGACTCGCCGGGAAACGGCGCGCAGGTTTGATGATATTGTTGCATTTGCGGAATTGCAAAAGTTTATTGATAGCCCGATGCGGACTTACAGTACGGGGATGCAAATGCGGCTGGCTTTTTCTGTGGCGGTGCACACCGATCCAGATGTGCTGTTAGTTGATGAACATTTGTCGGTTGGTGATGTGGCTTTTCAAACTAAATGTTTGAACAGAATCACGGAGTTTAAGAATCAAGGATGTGCGATTGTTTTGATTTCTCACAACGCGACGCAAATTCAGAAAATGTGCGATCGGGCTTTGTGGCTGAAATCCGGTGAAATCGTGGCTTACGGGGAACCAGAAGTGGTAGTCGGTCAGTATTTGTCGGAAATGCGCCCAGCAACCGAAAAAACCACTCCCATGCGTCCTCCTGAAGTGACGAGTACGGGTTCGCAACTGCGAATTAATGACAATCGCTTCGGTTCTTTAGAAGTAGAAATTACGGATGTTAAAGTGTTGCCGGATGATGAGATAAACAGTGGCGATTCTATTACTGTGGAAATTCATTATTCTGTACCGAAGCCAATTTCGGCTGCTATTTTTGGCGTGACAATCAGCCGGGAAGACGGTCAAAGTTGTTTTGAGACTAATACTAATCAAATGGGCAGATTGCTGCCGCTGGTCGAAGGTAAAGGCACAATCCGCCTGCACGTAGACAGGCTGGATTTAGGGAACGGTCAGTATTACGTGAATGCTGGGGTTTACGAGAAGAGTTTGGCTTACGCCTATGATTATCATTGGCACATTTATCCGCTGTACGTGCGATCGACTGTAAACCTAAAAACGATTCTTTGTCCGCCCTACCGCTGGGAATTTGATGGCAAAATGCAGGTTGCAGATTTACCAGAAGCAGCCGAAAAAGTTCACGCCTTGAATAAAAATAATCCCGCCTATGCCCAGATTTCGACTCAGTTGAAAAATAAGCAGGAACCAGACTTTTTAATTATTGGCGCTCAAAAGTGCGGCACGGAACCTCTATCCGGCTATCTCGCAAATCACTTGCAAATTATCAAAGATGGTTCCCGCAACATTCACTTTTTTGATTTGAATTTTGAGCGGGGTGTTGATTGGTACAGCAAGCAGTTGACTCGCAGTGTGGCGGATGAGAAGGTGTTGCTGTGGGAAATGACTCCTTACTATATTTATCATCCGTTGGTGGCAGAGCGGGTTTACAAGTGTTTCCCGGATGTTAAGCTAATTGTAATGCTGCGAAACCCGGTAAAACGAGCTTGGCTGAACTATCATCTAGAAGTCGCGATCGGCTGCGAAAAGCTGGATTTTGAAAAGGCGATCGCCTCTGAGGGCGATCGCCTAAAAGGTGAAATTGAAAAAATCAAAGCCGATAAAAATTATTACAGTTTCAACCACCAACATTATTCTTATTTGTCGCGAGGAATTTATGTTGAACAAATCAGGAATTGGCTCGATTATTTTCCGAGGGAACAGTTGCTGATTCTCAAGAGCGAAGATTTTGAGGCAAATGCCGACAAAGTTTTTTCGGAAGTGTTAGATTTCTTGGGTATTAGTGCGATCGCAACTAAAGAATATGAGATGAATACGATCGAGGAGTACAGCAAAATACCAGCAGCAATCGAACAACAATTGACAGATTATTTCAAACCTTACAATCAGGAACTTTCTGATTTGTTAAAACAGGATTTTACTTGGAGTTAGAATTTGCAGGTTGGGTGACGAGAACGAAACCCAACCCACCTCAAAATATACCGTTAACTATAATTGCAAAATATTATGAAACGCATATTTCTCCTAGGATCGCCTCGCAGTGGCACAACAATTCTTCAAAGCTTATTAGCTGCTCATCCCGAAGTGATTTCTTTTCCGGAATCGAAGTTTTTTCACTATTTGCTGTACGATCAGTTTGCGGGAAAGTTGCCAGGTAGAATGGAAGCTTTTTTTAAAGATGAGATTAAACGTCCTGAACTTTTGAAAGATTTTGATGACAGCCAAACTGTGGAAGCTAAAGCTAGTTGGTTTGTGAGAGTTTTGGATGGTTTGGCTGCTGAACAAAAAAAAAGCATTTGGTTGGAAAAAACGCCGGAACACATATATTTTATTGATGACATAGAGCGCTTTTTGCCGGATGCGAAATTCATACATATTTTGCGAAACGGTATGGATACAATAGCTTCTATGTATGAGGCTACTAGGAGTTTTAACGAATTGTGGGGCGCTGGTTGGGATTTAAACCACTGTATCGATCGCTGGGAACACGCGATGTTAACTAGCCACAAATATATTAATAAATCCAATCATATATTAGTTAAGTATGAGGAGCTTTTAGATAACAAAACACAAATTCTAGGAAAAATTTGTAATTTCATGGGCATTGAATATGACGGTACAATGCTCGTTAACTATCAAGAAAAAGCTGCGAATCTCAGTTTGAATCTACCTTGGCACAAAGGAATTGAGAGAGATGTCAAAAGTAGTAACGTTCACAAATATCATAAAATTTTCACTCGCAATGAAATCAGATATATTTTAGATAAAATTCAGCGAGTCAAGGGTGAAATTGCCTGGAAAGTTGCGGTGGAAGTAAGCGAACCAATTTCGGATATTTACGCTTGGCAAATATGCGATCGCCTGTCCTGTACGATCAAACTAGAAGGAATTAAACTCGGTATTATTGAATTGCCGATTTGCGATGGCATGGTGGCGGCTTCGGTTTTGGCGGATGCGGTTGCAGCCCAGTTTGCTTGGCAAATTCTCGATCGCTTCTTTCAACGCAATCGCTGCGAAAAAGGCAATAAATTGTGGGAAACTTTGCTGGAACAATTGCACCCTAAACATGACTGGAGGCTATTTCTGCAAGAATTATGGGGGCGTCCGCATTGGCATTTGGAGGATTTCTACAATCCAGAAATAGCTGAAGAAGTCTCAACAATTACCCTCGAAAAAGATTTGATTGTCTTAGAAATTAGCGAGGAATTTGCTAATATAAAAGTTGAGCTTCCTGAAATAGACGTGCTGGTGAAAGTAGGCGGCGTTGCTGTCGGTATTGTCACTGTTGCGGTGGAAAATAATTTTGTTTCGGCTCAAAAATTGCGATCGACAATTACTCGAAATATGGGTTTTGAGTTGTGCGTCGCCGCCGTGCGAGAAGCTTTGCTGGGAAAACCACTCAACGGCAAGCAATGGCTACGATCGCGCTTAGCCTCTTTTGCTCAACAAAGGTCTAATTTGCCCGACTGCTTGAATGCACCGGGTGCTGGGGGCATTTATCCCCAAAATGCGGTGATGTTCGGCAGGCGATCGGGTGCGATCGGGACGAGTGTCAGCCGCCGCGCCTCACTCCCGGCGGCGGCGCTGCAGGAAATCGAGTCAGCGGCGGCAATCGCTGGGGAACCGACAATGCAAATTCCCCAAGAAAACGAGTTTCCAAAGCAAGTATTTTACGCACCGGAAATTATTGGCTCAAAATCTTCTTATCGGGAAGTTTCTCACTCGGTGAAACCTCAAGTTTTGGACAATCATAGCGTTACACAAAAACTCCCGATTCTCTCCTACCGCCGCATTTCTCCTGAAGGTTTAGACGCAGTTACTCCCCAGATTTTTGAACAACAGTTACACAATCTCAAAAATCTGGGTTATTACAGTGCGAGTTGGGAAAATTGGCGAAACGCAAAACTGGCTAAAACTCCTTTACCCGGTAAAGCTATATTGATGACATTTGACGGCGGCTATCTCGACTTTTTCCAATATGCTTGGCCTCTGCTAAAACGCTTTGATTTTACAGCAACTGTTTTTCTTGTAGCGGAGTCAATAGGAAAGACAAATAGTTGGGAAAAAGCCGAATTTGAAGAAGTGCAGTTAATGGGATGGCCGGAAATTTGGCAACTGCGGGATGCAGGGATTGAATTCGGTTCTATGTCTGCTACTCATCAACCTTTGACTGCATTGTCGCCGACAGAAATTGTGCGGGAGGCCGCCAAATCCCGTGCTATCTTGGAACAGGGATTAGAGAAACATATTAAATGTTTTGCCTATCCTTATGGGGATGTAGATCCAATTGTAGCGCATTTAATTGGAGCGAGTGGATATACTTTTGGTGTATCATATACATTAAATTTTAGCAGTTTTGACGATTCTTTATTGTCGCTGCCGCGCATTCAAGTCACCGCCGAAAATGCCTTAAAACTAGCTTAGTATGGTGCCTCAATCAGCGAAATTTTTCCCTCAATTAACAATCTCTCAACGGACGAACCTTACAAGTGAAATTTATTAATCAATTCCTTGATTTTTCTCTGCAAATAACCGCCTAACCCTCGGGATATTTTCTCAAATTTATAATAAAATAAAATCTCCATAACATCTTCAGTTTTCATATACTTTAAATAAGAAATTATTTTATCGGTCAGTTCATCATTAACATCATCGATATACTTTCTCACCGCCAACCTTTCCGAAATATTCCATTTCTGATCAAACTTGCGGTGCATTTCCGTCTCATAATCCCGAAAATCTGATATTTTCCCCTCCAAATAGCTTTGAATATATTTCCCCGCTATTTGGGCACCATCCATCCCGTGTCTAATTCCTTCGCCACCCAAAAAATTTACTGTCGAAACACTATCGCCGATCGCAATTATATTCTCCTTATAATAAATATCCTTCAAACCACGACTGTACTTCAGCATGGAACCGTGTTTGTCAAGAATTTTATAATTTTTAGACTTCAGATATTCATCAATCAGTAAATCAATATATTTTTTCAGCGGTGACAAATGCCTCAGCGTTTTCTGCTCTAAAAAAATTCGGGCAGCACCAACTTTCAGCCTGTTTTGTTCCATTGGAAATATCCAAGAATAACCTTTAGGCATCCATTTATCGCCCACAAATAAGATTAAATTGCCGCTGTATTTATTGTAAATTTCTGGCTCTACTTCAATTAAATATTCGATTCCGGTTCCAGACAAAAAATCTGGCTTATCATTCTCTTTTTCGTACATAATCGCCCTAGCAAAGCCAGTAGCATCAACCAATACTTTAGTGCTGACTTGGATAAGTTTACCGTCGGATAACTGTTTAAATTCGACTGTTGTTTCGCCCTTGCTTTGTGAATGTCGGGTGTAGCGATAACCAAGCCAAACTTCACCGCCAAATCGCTCAACTTCCTCGGCTAAAAAAGCTCTAAATTTAGCAAAATTGAGCACAACTCCCAAGTTTTCGGGAGACTCCCAAGTTTGACTGACTTTGCTAGTTTCAATAGTCAGTTTGTGCCAAAAGCTGCCGATGACTGATTCGGGTAAATCGAATTGAGAGAGGGTTTCTAGAGGCGTGGCGGCGCTGGAAAAGTCGTTTTTATTAAAATTGTCGTTTTGTTCGGCAAGCAAGACTTTGCGGCCGGATTTTGCTAATATTCTCGCACAGTGGCCACCTGCGGGGCCTGCTCCTACTATTACTATATCAAAACTTTTTAAAGTCATCTTGCTATTAATTTACTTCTAATGTCAAAACACCCGCCGAAATATCAACTACTAACCGCCGATTTTTTAGCCATTGGCGACCGATTAAAACTTCGGGTACTCCGTCACCTACGTGAACAGGAATATCGAATTCTTGATTTTCAATTCTGATTTTTCCTGCATAAAGGTCGAAATTGAATTCTCCCCTAGCTGTGATCATTTTTTGTCGCCTAACATAAGTCCAATTAAGTCCTTGTGAATCCTGAATGTCCATTGCTAACCAGCCAGAAAAACCTGTATCTAGGAGAGCATCAACAGGTAATTCTAAGCCGTTATCAGCAATCAAGTCAACTTCAAAAAATAGCTCATCCTCATCACCAAATGTTCCTTGAATCATATCGTGCCACAGGCCCCTGTATTGTTGATGCGGAACATGAATGGGATAGCATTTGGGTGTTTCTGGCGGCACATTTTGGTAGCCACCATATCATCGTTGTCGATAAAATAGTCCCCGCTGTCGGGTTCAACTGCCATATACCAGTTGTAGTGGGTTTTAATCAATTCTGGTTTTAGGCGATCGAATGTTGGTTTGCAGCGCTGATAAAATGCTTCTCTTTCAGCGCGCCACTGGGCTTTTTTTTCTTCTGACCACTGGATTTCGGGGAACAATCTTCCGCGCCGTACTGTACGATTTGGTTTCACGTTAGTCATTGTTGATTCTCCTTTGTGTCAGATGGTACTATATTTATTGACTTAATTGAATTTTTCTGAAATCAATCATGGCAAATACTTTCAACTTGACTCCTAATCCTGATAATTTTACAGTTCCCCCTGGTTTGATGGTTCAGTTCCCTGGAGGTGTTCTTGCCTTTAGAAGGCAATGATACAATCAGAGGTTCCTTTGAGAGTGAAATCATCAACGGAAATGCTGGTAAAGATATTTTATTCGGTAGTGATGGTAACGACAACTTGCAAGGCGGTAAAGACGACGACGATCTATATGGCGAAGTTGGCAATGATACTCTCCTTGGTGGTCTTGGTGATGATTATATCGCTGGTGGTGACGGAGACGACATCTTGAATGGTGGTCGAGGTGATGATTTCTTAGATGGAGGTGCGGGTAATGATACTCTGAGCGGCGACCTGGGTTACACTCTCTATAAAGGGGGAACGGGTAGTGATGTGTTCGTCCTAAGAACGGATATTGTTTTAGGAGATCCAAAGCGTAACCCTAACAGTAGTGTACAGGCGTGGGATATAATTCTAGACTTTTCAAAGTCTCTTGATAAAATTGGTCTTACTAACGGTCTAACTGAGGCCAACATCAGACTCACCACCTATTCAATGCCATTGCAAAATATTGGCTTGGTTTCGGGAAGATTTCCTCAAGAAAGCAAAATTTCTTTAGCCGACTTAGATCCCGATCGCAATGGTACTTATGACGCTACTACTATTCAAATTGCTTCAAACGGTCAAATTTTAGGCAGAGTTCTGAATGTGGCACCATCTGACTTGCAGGGTCGTTTTATTACACTGTCATAGATCGGGTATTTCTTATCAGCAGTCTAGAATTGTAAGGTGAGCAGTGCCCACCCTACAATTCTAGCTAATTAGACGCTAACGGGTGATTGTTTGCGGCTGAATGTTGCTAAGATGCGATCGCACATTTGCGACGGATTCAATCCCAAACTGGCAAATGATTGTTCAGGCGTTGCATGATCCACCAATGTGTCAGGTACACCCAACCGCATCAGTGGTACGAGGATATTGTTATCCATCAAAGATTCGGCTACTGCTGAACCGAAACCACCCATTAAACAGCCTTCTTCCATTGTGACAACTTTGCCAATTCGTTGTGCCAAAGGCAAGATTAATTCGGTGTCCAAAGGCTTGACAAAACGCGCATTGATCACAGTTGCTTCTATGCCGTGTTCGCTCAACATCTCGGCGGTTTGCATTGCCGGATAAACCATTGAACCGTAACCTAATATCAGCAAGTCGTCGCCGTTGCGGAGAATTTCAGCTTTGCCGATCGGCAATTCTTCCCAACCTTCTTCCATCAGAGGTACGCCGTAACCGTTGCCGCGCGGGTAACGCATCGCGATCGGGCCGCTGGTGTGGTTGATTCCGGTGACTACCATCCGCTGCAATTCAGCCTCGTCTTTTGGTGCCATAATTGTCATATTTGGCAAGCACCGCAAGTAAGAAATGTCGTACATTCCTTGGTGAGTTGGGCCATCAGCACCGACAATTCCGGCTCGATCCAAACAGAAGAAAACAGGCAAGTTTTGGATGCAGACATCGTGAATTATTTGATCGTAGGCCCGCTGCAAGAATGTCGAGTAAATTACTACAACCGGGCGCATTCCTTCGCAGGCTAAACCAGCAGATAAAGTGACGGCGTGCTGTTCAGCAATCCCGACATCAATGTACTGTTTTGGCAGTTTTTCCTGAAGTTTATCTAGGCAAGTTCCGGTTGCCATTGCTGCGGTAATGCCGACAATTTTCGGATTATCTTCTGCTAGCTTGACTAGGGCGTGGGCAAAGACTTTCGAGTAAGCTGGAGGCTTGGGTTTGGTGGATGGAATGCCTTTGCCAGTGGCTAAGTTAAAGGGATTTTGGGCGTGATATCCTACTTGGTCTTTTTCGGCGATCGCGTATCCTTTGCCCTTCACCGTCACAACGTGAACTAACACAGGGCCTTGGATAGTGTGACCATGTTTGAAAGTAGCAATTAACTCTTCCAAATTGTGTCCATCAACCGGGCCCATGTAAGTAAAGCCCAATTCTTCAATTACGGCTCCAACTTTGGACACGGCTAACCGTTTCATGCCTTCTTTGAGGCGTTCCATTTCTGGAGTAAAAGTTTCGCCGACAAAGGGAATGTGCTTGAATTGTTCCTCTAAGTTATCTTTGAGAAATTGCACCGGCTGCGAGAGTCGCATCTTGTTCAAATAGCGGGTAATTGCGCCGACGTTGGGCGAGATTGACATCTCGTTATCGTTGAGCACCACCATCAAATTGGTTTTCGGCATATGGCCCGCGTGGTTGATGGCTTCGAGTGCCATGCCGCCCGTCAATGCGCCGTCGCCGATGACTGCTACAGTTTTAAAGTTTTCCCCCTTGAGGTCGCGCGCCATCGCCATTCCCAGCGCTGCGGAAATGCTTGTGGAAGCGTGACCTGCACCGAAGTGGTCAAATTTGCTCTCGCAGCGCTTGAGATAGCCTGCAACGCCGTCTTTTTGGCGTAGGGTGTGGAATTGGTTGTAGCGGCCGGTTATCAATTTGTGAGGATAAGCTTGGTGGCCGACATCCCAGGTAACTTTGTCGCGATCGAGGTCGAGTGTTTGGTAGAGTGCTAAGGTCAGTTCGACTACACCCAATCCTGGGCCGAGGTGGCCGCCGCTAGCGGCTACAGTTTCTAAATGCTTTTCTCGAATTTGTCGGGCAATTTGTTCGAGTTGATGAATCGAGAGGCCGTGTAATTGGTTTGGGTGAGTCAGTTCGCTGAGATGCATATTTTAAAATCTTGCTCCTGTGAATCAGGACGAATCCTTAACAGATATAGGTTGTGCCTGCGAGGTTGGGTACGCGCAAACGTTAGAATAGTTTAACGGTTATTTGAGAAAAACTGTTAGGCGTAAGATTTTTGTTATTTTTGGCCTGGTAATTATAGTTGATAAATTGTGCGCCGTCAATATAAAAAAGCTTATGTTGTTAGTTCCTAATGGCTAATTGTTAGCTGCATGGAGATTCTTAAGCATTTTTAACTACTTTTTGTAGTGATGGCTGATTTTTTAGCTATCTTGTTTCTGCAAGCGGACTATGATACAAAATCATTAACTGTGATGGGAGCATCTCATATTTGTAAAAACACTTCTTTGGGTTCCTGCCTTCTGCCTTTTTTTTCTGCCTCCTGCCTCCTGCCTCAAAACTCCAATTTCTAGCTTGGCTGCTTTCATTGAGATGCTCCCACTGTGATTTATATAACATAGCTGATGTCAAGTCATTGCTAACAAGTTAGAAATGAGTAGATTTTGTCAACACCTCTAAGTGGAGAAAAAATTAACTAATAATGATAATCAAAAAAGGGGAAAGGTTGGACTAGCCCAACTAAGGCGATGATCACTATAAAACGATAGAATTGACGAGTAATTGAGCATTGTGTAGGTAAGCTCAAAAGCCTAGAAGATTTACCACAAGGGCCGTTGGTAGGAAAGAAAGAACACGGGGACTGAAGTCCCCCGCGTCGCTTCCCTCTGGAATCTGAAGACGCGATCATTTCCCGCATCCCATATTCTTTTTATGAAAGGTTCTGCTTAATTAAATCTCCCTTACTCCGGTGATGGCAAAGGAGTTTCCGCTTCTTCGGGCGGCGGAATTTCCGCAGGAGTCGATTCGGGCGACGGCGAGAGACTCTCGCTATCGGGCGGCGGAATTTCCGCAGGAGTCGATTCGGGCGACGGCGAGGGACTCTCGGCCCCGGGCGAGGGACTCTCCGAAGGACTTGGGGCAGGAGTTTCCGGCGGTGGCGGAAGTTGTGCGGGATCTGGCTGGGGGCTTTGGAGGCTTTGCATCCACAAACCTAAACCGCCGCCGGCTAATATCAGCCCCAACACCCCCAGTAGGGGCAGCGGAAGCTTGGATCGCCGTTTTTGAACGGGTTCCGGGGCGGGGGAAGTTTCGGGGTACAACAACTGTTTGGACGATTCTGAAAGCTGAGATTCTGGAATCCTCCCGGACTTCTGGAGGGACGCCACGAGGGAAGGCGGCAGCGACACCGAGGCTGCTGACACTGGCGCTGACACTGGCGCTGACGCCACCGCCGGATCAAACAGTACCAATCTCTCCGGCGACATCCGACAGTGAGTCGCCACCACCGAGGTGTTGTCATAACCGTTTTTCTCGTTGGCGAGACGAATCCAAGACTGAACTGCGGCTTCCAAAGACATTTTGCCCTCGATCACATCTGGGCCGTAATTCTCCCAAGATTGCTCTACCCAGTCGTTGTCGCTCAAACCGTCGGAGCACAGCAGCAGTAAGCCTTCCTCTTCGATAATAAATCGCTGAATCGTCGGGCGCAGGAAATCGCCGTCCCGCGTTCCCAAAGCTTGAGTCAGGGCTCCTGCATCGGCTCGCAGTTGAGTCTCCCAGTACAAACAATGTCCTAGTTGGACTTCCCTTGAGGCTACGTCGTCGTCCACAGTCAGCCGGTGACAGTAATTTTTGCCAATCCAATAAGCGCGGCTGTCTCCAACATTGACTAAATAAAGTTCGTGGCTGTTATTTGAGGGCAAATCCTCGGAAATTTTCACTTTTTGAGGCAACTGGAGGGCCATCACCAAAGTCGTCCCCATCCGTTGCCGCAACTCTTTTCCCTGCTCATTATTTTGAGCGGAAATCACATTATTCACAACTCTGACTATTTCTTCGAGTTGCTTGATGACCATTGCGGGCGTCATCAACTCTTCTTGTTGAGCAATTTCTGCGAGCAAATTTTGGATTAAAGCTTTCAGGGACTGGACGGCTAATTGACTGGCAACTTCTCCTCCTTCGTGGCCTCCAACCCCGTCGCAAACCATTGTCAAGTAAGGAATTAGTTTCTCGCCCCCTGAAGTTTTGCTAGATTGAAAATCAGTAGCAACCGGATAGCAACTGTCTTCATTTTGGGAGCGCTGCGGCCCGGTATCGGTCATGCCGACTACTTCTAAGTGCAGAGGCAATTGAGCGGATTGTTCTAATAGTAAATCGTTTAGTTCCAGGGCGATCGCGTCGAAATTCATGCTGCTGCGGCGCATAAACTGACAAATCTCTCCGAGTTTCGACCGCACCTCGGGTTGCGCTGATTCCACCAAACCTGACCACACATCTCCCAAATCCCGCAGCGTCGGTACAAAATTGCCCCGGTGCAGTTCCAGCAGGCGTACCCGCCAACCTTCCACCCGCAAATTTTCCGGTACCAGCAAACTCGAAGCGACTCCCTGTTCCGATAGCGGCGCCCACAGTTGGAGCATTTGCCACAGCCAGTAAACTTGGCGCGCGGCGGTTGTCCCAGACCAAGCTTCTAAAATAGAAGGATACAGGCGACCGAAATTATTGATGGGCACATTTTCCAACAACAGCACCTCTGTCGCTTCCGGTGCTTCCCCTAGCGAACAAAAACCGTATACTTCCGGCGTATGCAGCCGTTGGGGATACAAATGCAGGTAAGGCATAATCGTATCCGGCAGTTGTTCCGGGACGCTCGGAGGCAAAGCTGGACGGCCCTCTAGCCAGATTTGGGGTGCAATGACAAAGTATCGATCGGCTATTACCTTACCCGCCGGCACTTCCTCGGCTGCTGGGCCCACCGCCCACAAATACCGATAAATTAAATTGGTTTCGCAAGCTGCACAGTGCTGGCGGCCAAAGGTATTGCGGGGTTCGGGACAGCTCAGATTCGGGCAATAAATGGGTTCTGAGAAACTACTGATCATATCGAAATAGTTTGTGTAAAAACATTCTGAAGATATTTGATTCTCCAGCTCCAATTCACGAGCTTAAGAATAAACTGATTTTAGCCCCTATCAATTTTTTAACTGCCTTTGGGGCCCTAGAAATTTTAGTTGCTGCCAATGGAGACAGGCTAGAATTGTAATCTAAGTTACTAAAACTTTAACTTTGAGTACGATCGAACCCTGACTGTGGTCGGAGCAGCCTCAACCCGATACAGCGATCGCGATCGGGCAAGCAAGTCGCAAACCCTTGCAGAGTCTGTTGTTGGCACTTCTTAAATTTCAAATTTCCAATCTAAGATCTAAATAGTATCACTATTCCTTTTATGATCTTGACTCCCACGCTCCTTTGGCTGCTAGCTGGGACTTTGCTCTGTTTGGCAGAGTTATTTCTCCCGACTGCTTTTGTTGCTTTTATGATGGGGCTGAGCGCCTTCGCTGTAGCTGGATGCTCTCTAGTTTTACCTTATGTTAATTTACAGATATTCCTGTGGATGGTATTTTCGACAGTTTTTGTACTGCTGTCCCGGCGGTTGATACCAAAAGGCAAGGTAAGGGCGATCGCAGATTCTCACGAAGCTAAAACTTTAACAGAAATTCCCCCCGGCGAAGCTGGACGGGTGATTTATGAGGGGAATTCTTGGCAAGCTCGTTGCGAAGACACCAAGGCCACCATCCCTCCCAACCAAAACGTCATTGTCGTGGGACGAAAAGGCACTACTCTGATAGTTTTGCCAGAAAATTTATTGCATTCTTAAACAAAATGCGTAATCGATCGCCGACAATTAGTAGTCAGTAGTCAGTAGTCATTAGTCCAACGTCATCCGTCATTAGTCCAACGTCATTAGCATTTTGTAGGGGCGGATTTAGCTAACGATATATGATACAAATGACTAAAGAAATGGCAAAACCCGCCATCTAAGTCATCCGTCATTAGTCATCAGTCAACAGTCAACAGTCAACAGTCAATAGTCAATATTTAACAGTAAAAATTGATAGGAGGCAACCGTGGAACAATTTTTTTTACTCGTATTTTTAGCACTAGGCGGTTCAGCTATCGCAGGTTCCGTCAAGATTATCAATGAGGGAAATCAAGCATTGGTGGAGACTTTAGGTAAATATAATGGCAAAAAACTCGAACCTGGTTTGAATTTTGTTACGCCGTTTCTCGATCGCGTAGTTTACGAGCAAACTATTCGGGAAAAAGTCTTAGATGTTCCCCCGCAAGCTTGTATCACCCGCGACAACGTTTCCTTCACGGTTGATGCTGTGGTTTACTGGCGAATTGTAGACTTGGACAAAGCCTGTTACAAAGTTGAAAATCTTCAGTCAGCAATGGTAAATATGGTGCTGACTCAAATTCGCGCGGAAATGGGTCAACTGGATCTCGAACAAACTTTTACGGCTCGTTCTCAAATTAATGAAATCTTGCTGAGAGATTTAGATGTTGTTACCGATCCTTGGGGAGTGAAAGTAACGCGGGTAGAATTGCGCGATATTATCCCTTCTAAAACTGTACAGGAATCGATGGAATTGCAGATGGCAGCCGATCGCCGCAAGCGGGCGGCAATTCTGACATCCGAGGGCGAACGCGAGTCAGCAGTTAACAGCGCCAAAGGTAAAGCTGAAGCGCAAGTTCTGGATGCAGAAGCGCGCCAAAAAGCGACTATTTTGGAAGCGGAAGCTCAACAAAAGGCGATCGTCCTGAAAGCGCAAGCAGAACGCCAAAGTCAGGTTTTGAAAGCTCAAGCTACTTCTGAGGCTTTGCAAATTATCGGCAAAACCCTGCAAAACGACCCCAAAGCGCGGGAAGCTTTACAGTTTTTGTTAGCTCAAAACTATTTGGACATGGGCTTAAAAATTGGCAGCAGCGACAGCAGCAAGGTGATGTTTATGGATCCGCGCAGCATCCCGGCTACGATGGAAGGATTGCGATCGATCGTTGGGGAAGGTAATAATAATGAGGTGAAAAAGTAGTCTTAGCTAGAATGGGCAATTGAAAGAGACTGCTAACTCTGTATGAGGGTTTCATCCCTCATACAGAGTTAGCATGAATAGCAAAAATGATTGTGTCATCACGCACCACATTATTAAATAATCGGCGTTACTGAATTAACGTATAATTGATTCAGAGAGCAATTCACAAAAAACAATTTAACACCAGTCATATTCTATGAAATGTCCTGAATGTAAGTCAACTCATATCAATAAAAATGGGCGGAAAAAAGGTAAGCAGAACTACCTGTGTGTTAACTGTGGTAGACAATTTATAGACTGCTATCAACCTCACAGAGGTTATGCTCAAGAAGTTAAAGACGAATGCCTAAAAATGTATGTTAATGGCATGGGTTTCAGGGAGATTGAAAGAGTCAAAGGTGTACATCATACAACAATTATGAATTGGGTCAAACAACTAGGATAACTCCTGCCCGATTTTTATGATCGACAGACAATTCCCGAAGTTAAAGAATTAGATGAATGATTAACATTTGTCTGCCAAAAAAAACAAATTTGGCGGCCGACATCGGTAGATCACTTTAAAAGCGGTATTTTAGGATGGTACAAGGAGACTCTAGTAACCAAACATTTAAACCTTTATGGGATGTAGTTAGCAAATGGAAATGCTATTTTTATGTAACGCATCACCCGAAACTTTACCCGATATTCATTCCCGATGCAGACCAGATTAATGGGAGGTTTGATTTGACTCACGCCCAGAGTACCATTCTCATTTAACAGGCTTTCGGGCCTGTTCCACAAAGAATGAATTTCTTGTGGGTGGGATGTTATAGCCAGCCCATAAAAGGCTTATTGAGAATGATAGAAAATCTCACGTTTCACCATTTTAAAATTGGCAAACAATCTCTTGAAATCGCCTGGTATCTATTTAAAAATCGATAGTCAGGCAACTTCTCTTCGCCGTCAACCTAATAACTCGACACAGTTAAAACGATCGCCTCCCTATCTCCCAACACCAAACCATACTCCAAACCCTCAACAACCGCCTGATAAGAAGCATCCAAAATATTACCAGAAACCCCCACAGTCGTCCAGCGGTCTTGACCGTTGCTAAACTCAACCAACACGCGAGTTTTAGCAGAAGTTCCCGCACCTCCGTCCAGAATTCGCACCTTATAATCTGTTAAGTTAAAATCAGTAATTGCCGGATAAAAATTCCGCAAAGCCTTCCGCAAAGCCGCATCAAGTGCCGAAACAGGCCCGTTTCCTTCCGCGCATTCCAGAATATCTTGACCGTTAACAGTCACTTTCACCGTTGCTAAAGAATTAACTGTTTCCTCCCTACCTTTATCGCAGTGAACTTGAAAACCTTTGATTTCAAATAAACGCTTGCGCTTTCCCAAGGCCTCCCGCATTAACAATTCAAAAGAAGCCTCAGCACCCTCAAATTGATATCCCTGACTTTCCAAATCTTTCAATTTTTCCAAAATTTGGCGGCAAGCAGGATTTTTGCGATCGAGCTCAATTCCAAAAGTGCGAGCCTTCGCCAAAACATTGCTCAAACCCGCTTGATCAGAAATCACAATTCGCCGTCTATTGCCGATTTTTTCCGGTTCCAAGTGTTCGTAAGTTAACGGATTTTTCTCAACAGCCGATACGTGAATTCCGCCTTTGTGAGCAAAAGCCGAAAGACCGACAAAAGGAGCATGATCATCGGGAGCAAGATTGACAATTTCACTAATCGAGCGACTTACTTGAGTTAATCTAACTAATTGCTCGTCTTCAATGCAATTCTGACCCAACTTTAGCTGAAAATTAGGAATTAAGGAACATAAATCGGCATTGCCGCAGCGTTCGCCGTAACCGTTTATAGTTCCCTGTACCATCCTCACTCCTTCCCGCACAGCAGCCAAAGCGTTAGCAACCGCAACTCCCGAGTCGTTGTGAGTGTGAATTCCTAATTGTAAAAATTTTTCGCGATTGGTTCCTAGAGCTTCTAAAACATCGCAAACAACCTGACTGACTTCGTGAGGTAAAGTACCCCCGTTAGTATCGCAAAGCACTAGCCATTCTGCACCGGCATCGGCGGCTACTTCTAAAGTTTTAATAGCATAATCTTGATTGTGCTTGTAGCCGTCAAACCAGTGTTCGGCATCGTAAATAACGCGCCTTCCCTGACTCCGCAAATATTCAATTGTATCTCGAATCATCGCCAGATTTTCTTCTAGCGTCGTCTTCAAACTTTCAATAACGTGCAAATCCCACGACTTGCCAAACAGCGTCACCCAGCGAGTACCGGCGGACAAAATAGCCTGCAACATTTCATCATTAGCTGCCGTAGTTCCCGGCCGCCTAGTCGAACAAAAGGCTACAACTTCTGCTTGAGTTAGGGGCTGTTCTTTGAGACGCCAAAAAAATTGTACGTCTTTAGGATTCGCCCCCGGCCAGCCGCCTTCAATAAAGGGAATTCCTAAACTGTCTAACTGTCGAGCAATTCGCAGTTTGTCTTCGAGAGATAAGGAGAGTCCCTCACACTGAGCACCGTCTCGCAGCGTGGTATCGTAGATCCAGAGCCGATTTGTCATGGGAAATTGCGATCGAGAAATTGGTAATATATCACTTCCCATATTAGATGAATTTATTTGAATTTAATGCGATAATATATAGGAAAATTAACATAAATCTAACTGGGGTAAATTGCTGTGGTCAAGGTACAAGCGCAAGGAAAAACATTTGAGTGCGATCGCGAATCGAATCTCCGTGAAGTTTTGCTCAACAACGGCATCGATCTTTACAACGGCAACGCCAAAGTCATCAACTGCCACGGCCTCGGCACTTGCGGCACCTGCGCCGTCAGCATCGAGGGTGAAGTTTCCGATCCCGAGTGGCGCGAAAAAGCCCGACTTTCGGTTCCTCCCCATTCTCCCGCCTCCAACCGCCGTTTGTCCTGCCAAACCAAGGTTTTAGGCGATATTAAGGTGACAAAATATGACGGTTTCTGGGGTCAAGGTTCTGAAACTGTCTGGAAACCCCAAGCATAGATTTTTTGCTAAGGAAGGCAGATAGGACGATCGCCTTGCCAGATAATCTGTAAGACTTGTGCAAGAATTCTAACTGTAAGGTGCACACGGGGCACCTTACCATAAAGAAATCCGAGAGGTCAAAAAAGCCAGAAAGTCCATATAAAAGTTAATGAATTCATCTAAAGATATTCTGATTATTGGCGGCGGAATAATTGGTCTTTCGCTAGCAGTAGAACTAAAATTGCGAGGGGCATCTGTCGCGGTTCTCACCGCCGATTCTAAACAACCGACGGCCCGGGCTGCTGCTGGAATGCTTGCCCCCCAAGCCGAACGAATTCCCCCGAGTCCGATGCTGGATTTGTGCTTGCAAAGCCGCGCACTGTATCCTGCCTGGGTGGAACAGTTAGAGAATATTACCGGATTGAAAACGGGATATTGGCGATCGGGAATTCTCGCACCAGTTTGTCAAAATGATCCTCAAGAAAAGCCACTTTTGTCAAACCTTAATTCTCAATGGTTGGACAGAGATACTGTTCGCCAGCACCAGTTTGGATTAGGTCAAGAAGTAATTGGCGGTTGGTGGTATCCTGACGACGCTCAAGTAGACAACCGCGCTTTATTTCGGACGCTTCAGGCCGCAACTAAAGAATTGCAGATTGAGATTATTCAAGGCAATGCAGGGGAAATTATTCGGCAGGGAAACCGAGTTGTTGGCATTGAAACAACGGCAGGAAAATTGCAAGCTGACCGTTATGTTTTGGCGGCGGGTGCTTGGTCTGATCAGTTATTGAATGTTCCTGTTTTTCCAAGAAAGGGACAAATGCTGTCAGTATGTGTACCAGAAGATTGTGCAGTTATCCAGCCCCTGCAAACCGTTATATTCGGGACTGGCATTTATATTGTGCCGCGTCAAGATGGTAGAATTATTATTGGTGCAACTAGCGAAAATGTGGATTTCACGCCGGGAAATACGCCTGCGGGAATCCAAAGTTTGCTAGCAGGAGCGATTAAGTTATATCCCGAATTACAAAACTATCCAATTCTGGAGTTTTGGTGGGGATTTCGGCCGGCTACGACCGATGAATTGCCGATTTTGGGTGCTAGTGCTTGGGAGAATTTGACATGGGCTACGGGGCATTACCGCAATGGCATTTTGTTGGCTCCGGTGACGGCTAAATTATTGGCTAAATTGATTGGGAATCAGAAATTAGATCCGTTATTGGCTGCTTTTCATTATTCGAGGTTTGGATCTTCAGCACTTACTTGAACCTCTATACGTAGGGTGCAGCGTACCTTACTGCTATAATAGGCGCATCCAACCATTTTTTGGTAAGTCTTGAATTAGTTCGCATCCTGTTTTTTGGGTTGGTTTAATTCCCTGCATTTAGCGGCAGCCAAATCGTAAGCATTTTGGTAATCTTTACCGCCTAACATGACATCGCCGTAATATTCATAAGGTTGATTTCCGTAAACCGGTAGCGGGTCATCTTCTGGATAATCTTCTTTTGACTCATCTAGAATTGCTTTGAGTTTCTTGACGCTCAATCGTTGGGCGGGGAAGTAATGAATGTCTTGAGCGCTGAAGCCGAGATGCGGAAAAGTTGGGTCAACAATTCGCTCGTCGAGTTCAATCCAGCTATACTCGATGGGTTTATAGGGCGCTCCGGGTGCAGCTAAAAATCCTTGGACGTAGATTGCGCCTTCGGTGGTTAATGCTGCTTTGGAAGCGTTATCAAAGCAGTTTTTACGGTTGATTTTGATGCGAGTCGCGATTTCAATAGAAAGCGTCTCATCTAATAGTTCGGTCATAACCCATTTCTAATCGCGTGTGCGATTAGATTGTAGCAAATCCGAGCTATCTCCGAGCACAAAAAACATCGCACTTGCGATCGCTCCTCAAATTCTGTTCTCAAGGAGTTGATCCAAAATCCTCTGCGGTTGTGGATGTTGTGTCAGCTTTGGCTTCCGGGGCGGGCGGTTTGTCGATATCCCGCATCACCCTCCCGGCAAATAAAAAAAATGGAGTAGCCCAATGTTTGAGAGTGCGATCGAGTTGGGGTAGAACCCGGTACTGTAAAGTGTGGCACAGGCGATGCAAGCAAAAATAGCGGCATACATCACCGAAGGTCGATCGTGCAACCAACCAATCATATTAATGCCTTCGGGTGCAGCAATTTGCTCGGCGGCTAACAGGCTTCACAGTTTTTTCTGCAAACAAAGTTGACTTATGACGATTCTCGCTGAGACATGGGAATATCCTCGGATTGGTAACAACCGGAAAATAAAGAAAGCCCTGAAAGCATTTTTTACTGGGAAATTAGAGACAGATGCTTTATTGCAGACTGTTCCCGCGCTGAAAATTATGGTAAAGTCTGCTACAGTGCTGCGGCAAGAAATCAATGCAAGTTGAAGATAACAAGCCGCAAGGTAGCTTTGGGTATTGACAGAATCTGTTAATTCACCAAAATATGCTGACCATTGGATAAACTGCTTGAAATGGATTTTTCACGCCTGGTTGATGCATGATGATTTGTCATGTAAATCTGCCTATCAATACACCTGTGAAGTGGCAGGTTGATACGGTTCCGCATCACTTATAATTCTTAACTGAATTGTCGAGCAAAGATGATCGGCAACGACAGTCAATAGAGCCAGCCGCTATCTCAAATCTTCTGCAAATCATGGCAACCGAAAATCCCACCAAAGAAATTATTATTCTCCTAACACGTAAGGATAAAATAGAAATTAATTTTCTGCAATGATTAGCAATTAGTACGGCATTTTGTTATGATTAAGTCTGTCAGATCGGGGATAAACTTCAGCTTGGCGAGACAACCTAAAGGAGGAGCTAATGAACTAAATATTATCAGCAGTTTTGTAAAGTATGGGTCAAATTTTAACCGCAATTCACCCAATTACCTGCAATAAAACAATACCAAAAATAGCCAGCCTATCCTGATGCTAAGCGAAGCACTTATCCACACACCATAGATATACTGAATGAAAAGCGCGATCAAAAAGTCGGATTTTGTGCTAGCTCCTTATATGAAGAGCAACAATTTCAAAGCTACTTGCCAAATCCTCAATACAGTGATTCCTTATACATTCTTATGGTTTTTAGCATTTAAATCGGCTGCCATTTCTGTATTCCTACTGCCGCCGATAATGGTGTTGATGACACTTTTCTCAGGACGTTGTTTTTCTTTAATGCACGATTGCGGGCACTATTCTCTTTTTAGTTCCAAAAAAGTCAATCGCATGATGGGTTTTTTGCTAGGTATCATCAATGCGATTCCTCAGTACCCCTGGTCGAGGGGGCACGCTTATCACCACAAACATAATGGTAATTGGGATATGTACCGAGGCCCTTCGGCGTTGATATCCACCGAAAAATTTGCGGCGCTAAGTCCATTTAGTCAAAAGATGTATCAGTTACTCAGACATCCATTGATGCTGTTTCCCGGTGGTTTTTTCTATCTAATTATTAAGCCACGACTCGCGCTAATCTTGGGAATTACGGGTTTTATTCGACATATTTTTGCTTGTCTCAATCAAGATTTTGGCATGGGTTTATCTGCAATCATTGCTTCTTATAAATCCAAACATTGGTATACGACGGCTGAATTTTGGGATTTATTGTTCAACAATATTTGTGTTGTGGGTAGCTGGATTTATCTGAGCAACTTACTGGGGTTTGGCTTTTTCTGGAGTGTTTACTCAATTGTCATGACCTGTTCAGCAGCGATATTTATCTGTATTTTCTTTGTTCAGCATAATTTTGACGGTTCCTACGCTCATAAAGCCGAAGGTTGGGACTATCTTCTCGGCGCAATTGAAGGCAGTAGTTACCTAAAATTACCGACTATTCTCAATTGGTTTTCGGCTGATATTGCTTACCACAATATTCATCATCTTTCTGAGCGAATACCTAACTATAATCTTCGGGCTTGTCACAATGCTAATATTCACTTGCTTGCTAATTCAAAATCACTGACTATTCGCGATATTCCTGACTGCTTCCAATTCATTCTTTGGGATGCTGCTTCAGATAGTCTGCAATCGATTAAATTATTTCAACAACAAGAAGAAATTCCCTTGAGTAATGTAGCTAATTAAAATCGGGGGAAATAAATTTGGTGGCTTCTTTATCCCCGAAATCCTCTGATATCGTTTCCGGTTGCACCGGAATTATATATAGCAATCCTTGCAGGAGTCGTAAACTT
>JARCMA010000593.1 GCA_030248405.1 Microcoleus sp. MP8IB2.171 | reverse complement strand
CAATCCCGCTAGAATCAGCAATAGTCAATCTGCCGTCACCCTCCACAACTGCCAAATATTGCCTTGTTAACTCATCCTGAATAATCGTGTAGCCAGCATTAACCCCTGTGCCGACATAAATCTTGAGGTCATCAAAGGCAAGATCGTTCGTTAACTTAATTACATCCTCACCCTCTGTATAATCAACAATCAAATCGGCATCCGAAAGCTCAGTACCCCCAGTATTTTTACCAATAAAAAAAGTGTCGTTACCATTCCCCCCAGTTAATGTATCTGCTCCCTTATCTCCATAGAGAATGTCATTCCCGAAGTTGCCAAACAAGCTGTCATTACCTTTACCACCGTAAACTGTATCGTTATCTATTCCGCCATCAACTGTATCCTCGCCTTCGTTGCCGTATATCAAGTTATCTCCAGCATTAGCAAATAGGCGATCGTCACCTTTGCCGCCGTAAACTGTATCGTTACCTTTGCCACCGTAGACGGTATCATTACCTTCATTACCGTATAACTTGTCATCTCCTTGCTTGCCGTAGATTAAGTCGTCTCCATCACGGCCAAACACTAAGTCAGAGCCTTGTTGTCCAAAGATTAAATCTGCATCGGGGGTGCCATTGAGAGTATCGTCAGCCAACGTTCCATTAATGTTCATGTTGCAATTTCAGTGTGAATACTAGATTTATCCCTATTCGAGCTAAAAGTCTTTCTCCATTTCTGAAAAAATGACTTGCTAGCCTGTATTTTTAGATCCTGCGATCGCCCTAACTTTTATGCAAAAGCCAATAATTTGTTGCACGAACAAAAGTCTTGCATAGCAAAGCTTTGGTCGATCGCACTCACAAACATGAGCTCAATCCCCAGAAGGCGCATTGCACCCTCCTATTTATCTATCAGGGCAAATCCAGAAAATTATGCAAAATCCCAGAAAATAAATTAAAAAATTTCGTTACTGTGCCAGAGACTAGAACCAAAGCCCGAAGTACATCAAGTTTCAGCTTATCTCTCCTGTCAAGTCGCTAACTCTAGTTAGTGACAGCCCAAAAGCAGTTTCACAAACCTTTTGACTTGTAAATTGCACTTTTTGCGTTTAAGCTTCCACTTACAATAACCTAACTCAACACCGCTTTTATCTGACATTCATCAGGAATCGTGTTAGGATTACATCAGGAATTTTCGAGTGTGTAACCTATGGCACCCACCGACGAGCAATTTAACCAAGCCGCAAATCACTGGGACTTGGAAACCCTCTACACAGACCTAGCCTCGGCCAAGGGAAAGCGCCTAACCCCAATGGAGAAGCTACACTTACGTGGTTTACTGTGCAGTTTCAGCCCCGCCGAAATCGCCGAAAAACTCCGAAAAACCCCCAAGGGAGTTGAAACAGACCTCTGTGCTACTCTGTATAAATATGTCAAAAGCCTTGTAAATAAATCCACTGAGAAAATGGAAAACTGGAGAAATATTGCTGAATGGCTTGAGGAAGCTGGATATAAAACTAAGTCACCTACTAAATTCCCTATTCAAGACGGCTTATCTGAAAATAGTAAAGTTAATGTAAGTAATATAAAGTTTGAGAATAATCAGATAACAATTGATGTTTTCCTACAAATAACTGTACCGCTACCTTCAGAAATTTTCAAACAAAACCTAGACATTGACGACAACACAACTAATTAGATTATTGCCGCAATCCAACGGCGCGATAGAGTTGATGTTACCAAAATCTGGAAGTACGCGCGAGCGCAGCTATCCCCAGGGAATCGCCCGCTGCTCATTTTTTCACAAAAGTGCGATGCCTACGGCTGGCTACACGCCCTTGCACAGTGCTAAGATTAAATCAGAGCATCAATCACCACCAAAAATGGCAACAATTACCATTCAAATTCCCGATGAATTGGCTCAACGTCTAGAACCTCTGCAAAATCGCTTGCCAGAACTGCTTTGGCAACTTCTAGAAGTCACTAAACAGCCAACAACTATCGAACCAGAAGTCAAAACTAATACTACCGATATTCCCGCAGTTTATCGAGAAGTTTTGGACTTTTTGATCGAGACTCCAACTCCCCAAGACATTGTGAATTTTAAGGTTTCACAAAATGCTCAGACACGCCTGCAAAATTTGCTCGACAAAAACCGTGAAGCGACACTTACTTCAATGGAAATAGCAGAATTAGATGTTTACGAGCAGCTAGAACATCTGATGATTTTACTTAAAGCAAGAGCCTATTCAGCAATTCGATAAATGACTTCTACTTCAATTTCTGCCCCACTCCGCAGATTAGTTACTCAAAGAGCTTCAGAACGCTGTGAATATTGCCTAATTCATCAAGATGTCTAAATCTACAGCCATGAAGTAGACCATATTATTGCCTTAAAACATGAGGGTCAAACTCGTGCTGATAATTTAGCTCTTTCTTGTTTATCTTGTAACCGCTATAAAGGTTCTGATTTAGCTACAATCGACCCAGTTAATGACGAAATTGTTCCTTTGTTTAATCCACGCCGTCAGGTATGGGAAGATCACTTTGTTCTTAATGATGCTAGAATAGAAGGCATCACTCAGATTGGTCGAGCTACTGCAAGATTACTCAAGCTCAACGCTTCTAATCGCATACTTGAACGTCAAGTTTTGATCGATCAAGGACGATATCCATAAACAAGGCAAGGAATGAACAAAAAGTGCGTGAAGCGAAGCTATCCCGTAGGGAATCGCCCTTTTCTTGATTAGCCGTCGCAGTTGGTTAATATAAACTGGATTAACATTTTCATCCATGAGATATTTGAGCATCTTTCGCCTTCTTGCTTTCTGCCTTTAACTGCATCAGTTTTCGCACCGCAGGCGACGGGTTTCGCTGCTGTTCCTCTCGCATTTTTCGTCCCCATTCCAACCAGTCAGCGATGTAGTTGCTCACAGATTCTTTGTTGTGAAGATAATACAAAATGGTGGCATAAACTTGTTCGAGACTCAGTGAAGTGTAAATATTGGCAATTTCCTCTGGGGTGCGAGCACGATAAATGTACTCGTACAGGATAGTTTCAATTCCAATCCGCGAATCTTTCAGGCGAATGTCATCAGGTGCTAGAAAGTTGAAGTATTCTTCTAGTTGCACGTGTTCATTCTTCCTTTTTAGCCACTTGTACTACTAACTATAATTTTACTATTTTTCCGTTCTAAGGTCAACCGATTTGATATTTGAGATTCATTATTTTTAGACTATTTGACTGCTTCTCATGCAGATTACTGTGTGTTTAATGCTGATGTGAATCTAGAGGCTTTCCCTAGCAGTACCGAAGGCAACTAAAGCCCGATCGCGAAGGACGATCGCACTTTTAGATTATATCGATCGCCCTTTGCTGTCTTAGCTTAAACCAAGTACGCGCGGCAAAGCTATCCCGTAGGGAATCGCGCGATCGCACCAAAAAGTATCCGCCGCGCAATTATCCCTCTTCGTAAATCACCTAAACCAACCCATCCTATAAAATGCTCTGTTTGCTAACTAAAATTATCCCCAAAAATGAGAACTAAAATCATACACTTATTTAAAGCATATGTCAACAGTATTTTCTCGGTTATATAGAAGTATAAATAAAGTTAACAGGCTTGGATATAGCATCGCACGTACTCACTTCAATATATTGGAAAATGCTAAGTTAATTAAAGATTTAATAAAGGTGAGGTATAAGCCTTTACATTGTCGATCGCAATTTTGTTATTCTATTAGAAAGTTTCATTCGAGCGACTGAATTTTTGTACCCCAGTCCTACCCCTAAACAGAACGGCAGTTTCCACAATGAGAATTTTAGTCACAGGCGGTGCGGGTTTCCTCGGTTCCCACCTAATCGATCGCTTAATGGCCCAAGGACACGAGGTAGTCTGCCTGGATAATTTTTACACCGGGACTAAACGCAATATCCTCAAATGGCTGGATAACCCCTACTTTGAGCTGATCCGCCACGACATCACGGAACCGATTCGCTTGGAGGTAGATCAGATTTACCATCTGGCTTGTCCCGCTTCCCCTATACACTATCAGTACAATCCTGTCAAGACAATTAAAACAAACGTCATCGGCACGATGAATATGCTGGGGCTGGCTAAACGAGTGAAAGCAAGATTCTTTCTGGCTTCCACTT
>JARCMA010000592.1 GCA_030248405.1 Microcoleus sp. MP8IB2.171 | reverse complement strand
CTCCCACTCTCCCCCTCTCCCTCACTCTCCCGCTCTCAATTTGGCTGGCAAATTTGTTGCAAAGTGGCGGTAAAATCTGGGTAGGAAATGGCAGCAGCTTCGGCCCGGTGAATGTTAGTAATACCTGTGGCGTTGAGCGCTGCGATCGCCAAACTCATCGCTATTCTGTGGTCGGTGTAGCTGTCAACATCCGCACCGGTCAAAGGAGTTCCCCCGGTAATTTCTAAACCGTCAGGTAACTCGGAAATTTGGGCTCCCATGCGGTTGAGTTCCGCAGCAGTCACGGCCAGCCGATCGCTCTCTTTGACTCGCAACTCGGCCGCATCTCGAATTATTGTAGTACCCGACGCAAAGATCGCCGCTACTGCCAAAATCGGGATTTCGTCAATCAGTCGGGGAATTAAGTCGCCCGCAATGGTGCATCCCCGCAATTGGCCGGAACTACGAACCAAGATATCCGCTACCGGTTCGCCAGCCGCCTCTCGCTGATTTTGCAGTTCAATGTCGGCCCCCATCATTTCCAAAGCTTCCAAAATGCCTGTACGAGTTGGGTTGACGCCGACATTTTCGACTACGAGCTCGGAACCCGGGACGATCGCCCCAGCAACTAGCCAAAATGCCGCCGAACTAATATCCCCCGGTACAATCACATTCTGCCCTTGCAGTTGTGCTCCGCCATTGACTGTGACGCTACAAGTTTCTGGATCGACGGTTAATTTGGCTCCAAACGCCCGCAACATCCGCTCGCTGTGATCCCGTGAGAGCGCGGGTTCTGTGACTGTAGTTTCTCCATCAGCCATCAAACCGGCTAGCAAAATGCAGGATTTAACTTGAGCTGAGGCGATCGGCGAATGGTAGTGAATCGCTTTTAACTGCTGTCCGAGTATTGCTAAAGGAGCTAGAGAATTGCCCTTGCGGCCCCAAATTTGCGCTCCCATTTGTTGCAGCGGTTTAATGACGCGCGACATGGGGCGCGATCGCAAAGAACTGTCACCCGTTACCGCATAAAAACGCCCCGGATGAGAGGCTAAAATTCCCAACATCAGCCGCATCGTCGTGCCGGAATTACCCGCATCCAAGACTTCCACAGGCTCCTCTAACTCGCCAATTCCGACACCCGTGACTGTCACCCGTTCCGCGTTGAGTTCAGAAACTTTGGCTCCCAAGAGCGAGAAACATTTAGCGGTGCTGCGGGGGTCTTCTCCTAGCAGCAATCCCTCAATTGTAGTTTCACCTTGGGCGATCGCGCCCAACATCAAAGCTCGGTGAGAAATCGACTTATCGCCCGGAACTCGAATCCTCCCCACCAGCGACAAGCCCGAGGCCGGTTTTTGAATGCTTAAAGTTTGGCTTTTGTCAAGAAGCGTAGTAGTTATAATGTCAGCTTGCATTGAGATAAACTAGGATTGGATGGCGTTAGCTATCCTACCTTTTTCCCAGTCCTAAGTCAGTCGTCTTTTGTACGGCCTGCGGGTTTTTTCCCAATGTGTCCGGTTAACTTAAAGGCTGATTAAACTCCCCCGGAGACTCCGCTGTCAGTTATCGAGGACACAGGAGTGCGGACGCAACGGCACGGATTTCACTTTAATTTCACCTTAATTTCACAAATATTATCCGTGTATATGCTTAGATTTCATCTCCTGCTCTGAGCGATCGACCAGATGATTGAATTTTGACTGAACAATTTTAGATTTTCGATTGCGAGTTGTAGGTTTTTCATTTTTTTAAGCAAAAGCTCCGGAATTTGGAACCCAGCCAATCTAAAATCTAAAGTCTAAAATCTCAAATCTCAAACCGCCCGATCCACAACAACTCCTAAACTTTTATTTATGCTGAACCGCAAGCCTGTAAGTTTATCGCTGGTATCCACAGATTTACCATTGTGGTCAGTTGTTGAAACCGCTGGTACGCTTTATCAAAAAGACCGCGATCGCTTTCACTTGTTGTTACACGAACCAGCAATAATCGATCGCGAATTTTCCGACGGCTCCGACGAATCTGCCGAGCAAGTTACAATCTTGCCCCCAACTACAAAACCCCGGTTGCTCTGGCTAGAAGTTTCGCCCTATCGAGTCATTATGACCATGCAAGGAAACGGCAAATACAGTTACCGCCACTGCTGGGAACGAGGAATGTACGGCCTGAGCCGTTATTGGCTTCAGGGCGAATCGCTGGCCACTCCCGAACAGTTGCGACTCCGCAACTTCACTCGCAACTTGACGCTGACAGGAAAGCCGGAACCCGGACACTTGCAGTTAGAATACGAATTGTGGTCGGACAAAGTGCAACTCGGTTGCTATATTTTGAATCTAGAAATTCATCACTAAATTGGGTAATTGCCAAGGGGTAGATAGTAGGTGAAGGCGACGCATTCCTCAAATTCATTCACCCCCCGTGGGTTGTTGGGGTTCGCGTGGCCATCTCGAAACTCAAAACTCTTAGCCTTTAGCGATCGCTCTTACAATAATTAATCAGTTTGCTAGTCAAAGCGTCTTGATTTGCGGCTGCTTGATTTGCCTGTTGGCCAGCTCTAATAATATCTGCTTGAGCTGTTTGGATTTGCTCTCGACCTTCTATACTTGTAGAAGCGAGATTTGCAGCCTGAAGGCTTTTGCTTATGTCGCCGAGTGCTTGACTAATTTCCTGGAAGGATTTAACCGATGGCTCCTGAATTTCTTTGAGGGTTTTATCTGTTATTCGCAGATCCTCAAGTTCATTCGCTATCAGGTTCAAATTTTTAGCTAACTTGTCGGTCGTTGCAGCATCGTTGCTGTCTTTATCAACATCAATGAGAGCGTTGCCTTTGTTGACAATTTCAGTAAATTTAGTACACTGGACAGCTCGGCTATCGCTGCAACTAATCGTCAGCGTACAGCAAGCAACAACTATCAGCAGGATGGCAATCTGTTTGCGAAAAAAGTACATGAAACCTCGGTTGCAAAAAAAGTAGATTCTGGGATTTTGTAGTAGAGTGCGTCAGCGATTAGCCGATATATCGACTGTCGAAAAACTTTCGCGGCATTCAGACACGCTCTACTAAGCTAAACTACGTACCTGTTTAGGAACTATGGTCAAAAACAGCAATAACCTAAAGAAGGGAAGCATTTGGGGATATCTTACCCTGCTTTTGCCTATTTCCTTGACGGCGGTTGCCAGTTTCGAGTCGGGAAGGATGTTTTGGGCGATCGCCACCACAGCGGGCATTGCTTGGGCTTGCAGGCTCTACCAGCAGCAGCAAAAACATAAACTCGCTCATTTAGACTCGGTTTTCTATAAGTTGATCAAGGAAAATCAAGGGCGAGTTACGGCTTTGGATTTGGCGATGAATGCGAAACTCCCCGGAGAAAAGGTTCAAGAGTATCTCGACGAACGAGCCTCTGAGTTTGCCGCAGATTTTGAAGTGACGGAACAAGGCGGAATTTTGTATTATTTTCAAATAGCTCCACCTGTCAATCAAAGCGAAACAGCTAATGCGGGAATAGCTGTTCAAGAGCCTCCCACAAATCGGGAAAAAGCACAAGATAAAAAACCAAATTTATTCCCCATTGCTCAAACCAAGACTCCTGAAAAACCCAAAATCTCTTTTACCCAGACGGAACTCTCCCGCAGGTTCAAAGTTCACGCAACTACGATCGGCAAGTGGAAACTTAAGCCGGAGTTTGCTCAGTGGAGTCGCGAAAAAGACCCCGAGGCGATCGCCTGGGAATATTCTACAGAAAACAAGCGATTTTATCCCAAAGATTGAGTTCCTCCGGTATTTGCCAAAATATCTCAAGAAACCGGTTTCTACGACGCTCTGCGCTTAGTAACGAAGAATTTGGCAAGAAACCGGGTTTCTGAGACTTGCTCGCGTCCTGGACTGATTTTACTGCGGTTGACCGATCGACCTGTGTAGGTTATTTTAAGTAAAATCCCCTCTAGTTGAGTTTGCCAAATAAAAATCGGTAAATTCGATCGCCCTATCTGTTTCTTGTTTCTCCTATTATGTCCCAACCAACCTTACGAGTAGTCGCCCGCCTCGCTGCCAATCCCGACAAAGTAGCAGAACTTAAATCTCTGCTGTTGAGCATTATGGAGCCCACTCGCAAAGAAAAAGGCTGCATCAAATACGAACTCCTGCAAAATCAAGCCGATCCCACAGATTTTACCTTCGTTGAAGAGTGGGAAAGTGCAGATTTGCTCGAACTACATCTCGGTTCAACTCACATTCAAGACGCCGTGCAGCAATTAGAAGGTTTAGCAGTTGCACCGCCAGATATCCGTCGCTATGAATTGCTAGCTTAATCGGGTTTTTATAGCAATTTGATTAATGTTTATAAAGGGGACAAGAGTTCAGTTTAAATTGAAGCACAGCTAAAAAAATTATGACAGTAGCAACAATAAAACAGTTATTTATTTATCCAATTAAAGGGCTGACACCCCAAGCAATGTCGGAGTTTTCTTTAACAGCAGGGCACGGAATTAAGGGCGATCGAGCTTTTGCCCTCATGTTTGCAGATAATATTGAAGCTGCAAAGATACCCGCCCAAAATGTCCCTTGGATGAGCAAAAAACATTTTGCCGTTCAAAACGATTGGCCTCTGTTAGCAGCTTTAGAATGTGATTATCAGCCGGAAACGACCGTTTTAACAGTCAAGCGTCAAGGAGTTGCACTGTTATCCGCAGAAACGAACACAGCAGCGGGGCGCGATCGTATCGGCACTTTTTTCACAGAATATCTGGCCGCAATTGAACCCACAAAAGAAGCGAGACACCCGCAGTTTGCACCTTTGCACTTAGTCGGCGACACCAGCGGCGAAACTCGTTATCCCGATCGAGAACCCGTACACATTTCTTTACTCAGTCAAGCCACATTAGACCAATTAACAGAAATCGCTCTTCAAAACATTGACGTGGGCCGATTTCGTCCGAACATTGTATTAGAAGGTATGGCAGCTTGGTCAGAATTTGAGTTGATCGGAAAACAGTTTCAATTAGGCACAGCGCACATAGAAGTTACAGCACGGATCGGTCGCTGTGTCAATATAGAAGTGAATCCAGAAACAGGCGATCGGGATATTTCCTTACTCAGTTTACTGCAACAGGAATTCGGTCACGCACAAACTGGAGTTTTAGCCAAAATTATCAACAGCGGCACAGTTAAAATTGGCGATGTTTTGCATCCCTAGAAGTGCATAGCTCCCAGAAACCGGGTTTCTTTCCAGATATTTTGCCACCAAACCCAGATTTTGTAAGAAACCCGGTTTCTTAGGCTTTGCATACGGGGGATTTCAACCGCAGTCTTATCTACAAACCCTCTTCCGGCACCCTCACCTTATTACCAATCAAGTTCAGAAAACTCGTGCCAAAATGTTGAATCTCCAAAAAATTAGCATAGGAAGGAGTTGACTTGTAAACTCTAAAATTCCGCATAATTCCTAAAGTCGCGGCACTTTCCAGCGGGCCGATAAAGCTAGTATCCCTGTCCAAAAAATGAGACTGCTTAGCCCAGTGTGCCATCTGTTCCGCATTCAAAAAATAGCAGCCGGAATGAGGATTCAACGCCCGCTCAAAAGCGATTGTTTGTTCCATGATTTTTCCCATTAACTGCCGCTGCTCCTCTATTTTTTGAAAGGGAGAAGTTGCTGACTCTGCTAAATCGCCATCAACATATGCTTTAAAAACCGCGCCTTTAGGCGATATTTCATAGCGATTAGGTTGCAGCAAATTCCCATTTCCTCCGTGATGCGTAAACCACTTTAATTTACTAAAAAACCACGGATCATGCAGAATCAAATCATCTTCCAAATAACAAAAATAATCGTATTTGTCTAGACACGCTCGCAAAACTGCTTGACACTCAAACCCCAATAGCAGCGGTTCGCATTTTGTAGCATGGTGCATAAAACATCTGGGCTGCACTGGCAGTTGAGGCAACAGATGATAACCTTGAGTAGTGCAAACAACAATGTCAATTTCGTGCTGTTGAGATTGATTGGCTGGGATAGTTGCACATTCGCTAATGTCAATCATGGACTGAGATTTGCCGTACAAAGCTTGCAGCGATGTCACGCAAGCGGTTAAAGCATTTAGTCGTGGTTGCGGATCATTTCGTTGGGAAGCGTGTTTCCCATCGCCGCTGGGATTGTAAAAGTGAGCAATAGTGAATAGAATTCGCATTGGTGTGGAGTAGAGGGGGAGAGGGGGAGATTGGGAGAGGGGGAGATTGGGAG
>JARCMA010000082.1 GCA_030248405.1 Microcoleus sp. MP8IB2.171 | reverse complement strand
GACACGATCGATCTTGCCGTTCTAGACGGACTGAAAGATCAGGATTCATTAAAGACTTACAAGACTGTTCACTTCACCCCCTTTGACCCGGTTCACAAGCGCACCGAGGCAACCGTGAAGGACGCGGATGGCAAAACGTTCAAAGTGACGAAAGGCGCGCCACAGGTGATTCTGGCATTGTCAAAGAATGCTGAGCAGGTGAAGCCTGATGTTGAAAAGGCGGTCAACGACTTTGCAAAACGCGGCTTTCGCTCATTGGGTGTGGCGCGATCGCAGAGTGATGATCAATGGCAATTTATGGGTGTGTTACCGCTGTTTGATCCGCCCTGGGATGATGCTGAATCAACGATCGCCAGCGCAGTCAAGATGGGTGTCAAAATCAAGATGGTGACAGGCGATGCCATTGCGATCGCCCAAGAAACCGCTAAGAAACTGGGGCTGGGTACAAACATTCTCGATGCGAGTAGTCTAGGCGATTCAAAGCAGCAAGAAACTGCGGCAGTCACGCAGTCGATCGAACAAGCCGATGGTTTCGCTCAAGTGTTTCCTGAACATAAGTTTCACATTGTAGATGTTCTACAAAAACACGATCACATCGTCGGTATGACGGGGGATGGAGTCAATGATGCCCCTGCATTGAAGAAGTCTGACTGCGGCATCGCCGTTTCGGGAGCAACAGACGCGGCACGGGCGGCGGCTTCCATCGTGCTGACAACGCCTGGACTGTCCGTGATTATTGCTGCGATTCAGGAGAGTCGCCGCATTTTCCAACGGATGAACAGCTACGCCATCTATCGCATCGCTGAGACGCTGCGTGTATTGTTGCTGATGACGCTGGCGATTTTGGTGTTTAACTTTTACCCAGTCACCGCAGTGATGATTGTGATTCTGGCATTGCTTAATGATGGTGCTATTTTGTCGATCGCCTATGACAATGTGCAGTACCGCAATCAGCCTGAAACCTGGGATATGCGCTTGGTGTTAGGGATTTCTACAGTGCTGGGTGCGATCGGGGTGATCTCCGCGTTCGGTTTGTTCTATCTTAGTGAGCGCGTCTTTCATCTCGATCGCGATCACATTCAAACCTTGATGTATTTGAAGCTATCTGTAGCGGGACATCTGACAATCTTCCTCACGCGCACACGCGGTCCGTTCTGGTCAATTCGTCCTGCACGAATTTTACTAATGGCAGTATTCGGGACGCAAGCTGTGGCGACGGTAATCGCGGTTTATGGACTCTTTATGACACCCCTTGGCTGGGGTTGGGCAATGTTTGTTTGGGGCTATGCGCTGGCATGGTTTATCGTGAATGACTGCGTGAAACTGCTCGCTTATCGGGTTTTAATGCCACGGAGATCGAGCCAAAGAAATTCTATCAGAACCGCTTGAGCCTGCGAAATCGACTGCTAAATTCACTGGCAGAGGCGGTAGAAACCAAACAATACCCAGTTGATCTATACAGCTATTTTCACAATCATCAAAGCACAGGGGATTTAAGCCCCCACCTTTAGGTGGATTGTTTTTAGGGGCTTAAATCCCCTGCCTAAAAACTTCGCTGTCAACTGTCAACTGTCAACTGTCAACTGTTAAAAATACAGGTGAGTCAGATGTGGATTCATTGGACTGCAACGATCAGTTTTTTAATCTATGGAATCGGTGATTTCTGCATCCATGATTGTGCTGGTAATTCGGACGCGGCAATCGATTCTCGCGAGCAAGCCGGGAAAGTATCTGCTGATGTCAACGATCGCGATCGTCATGATCGCACTATTTCTTCCCTATACCCCGCTTGCAAGTTTACTGGGATTCCAATCCTTGCCGCTCGAATTCCTGTTGGTGCTGGCAGCAATTGTCGGACTTTACATCCTCTGTGCAGAAACTGTTAAACGAGTTTTCTATCAACACATCCACTCTTGACCATTCACAATTCACCGCATCAATGTCTTGTAAGCTGAGAAGAAAAACATGATTACTGTCCACCACTTGAACAACTCTCGCTCCCAGCGAGTGCTCTGGCTGCTAGAGGAACTCGACCTAGAGTATGAAGTCAAGCGCTACGAGCGCGATCCGAAAACAATGCTGGCTCCCGCTTCGCTGCGTGCAGTGCATCCACTGGGTAAGTCTCCGGTGATTACCGATGGTGCGCTGACTCTGGCTGAATCCGGTGCGATCGTCGAATACTTAGTTGACCGTTACGGTGGCGGACGACTCGCAAAGGAGCTTGGCACGCCGGAACGGTTGCGATACATCTACTGGGGTTAATCAAACCTGATCAAATCTGTGCAAACAGAATTAATTAACCCACCAGGTACAGGATCAGACCTACGTTGATTGAGTTACGACACCCACGAATTCGCTAGTTTGTGGCTCTGTCGCTGAAAGTTAAGGAATGTCCGAAAGGTTTATAGGGCAAGTGCTTTCAGCAAGACCAGACATACAAGCGAGCGTCAACATTACCGAAGCAAACCTTACAAAACCAAAAGGATTGGTCAAACCGACCAACTTAAACTATGTCAAACTTCGTTTTTCTGATTGACGCCAACAAATCGACGATGAATCCAGTTCATCCATGCCATGCCCGTAAATTAATGGAATCAGGCAAAGCTGCCGTGTTTCGTCGCTACCCATTCACGCTGATCATGCGCCGAGTGGTAGAAAATATTGTGACTTACCCGCTCACGCTGAAGATCGATCCAGGTTCTAAAACGACTGGTATTTCATTGGTCAATAACAGAGATGAAGTCATTTGGGGAATGGAGTTAACTCATAGGGGACTGGCAATCAAAGATTCTTTGGAATCTCGGAGAGCCGTTCGTGGTGGTAGACGCGCCCGGAATACCCGATATCGCCCTGCGCGATTCCTCAATCGTACTCGACCGAAAGGTTGGCTTGCACCATCTCTGTTGCATCGGGTTCTGACTACTGAAACTTGGGTTAAGCGACTTATGGGCTTTGCTCCAATTACCAAAATTGTTCAAGAGCTGGTGCGGTTCGACCTTCAACAGATGGAGAACCCTGAAATCTCAGGTTTTGAATATCAGCAGGGAGAGCTTGCAGGATATGAGGTGCGCGAGTACCTATTAAACAAGTGGGACAGAAAGTGTGCTTACTGCTCGGCCCTGAATGTGCCTTTGCAAATTGAACACATTCAACCCAAGTCCAAAAGTGGAACCAATCGAATTTCCAACCTTTGCCTAGCTTGCGAGAAATGCAATATCAAAAAAGGAACTCAGGATATTCAGGTATTCTTAGTCAAAAAGCCTGACTTGCTTAAGCGCATTCTTGCTCAGGCAAAAAGCCCGCTCAGGGATGCAGCAGCGGTTAATTCAACCCGCTGGAAGCTATTTGAGGTACTGAAAGCGACGGGATTACCTGTTACTACTGGTTCTGGTGGTCTAACTAAGTTCAATCGCACTCGCTTGGGACTGCCCAAAACGCATTGGCTAGACGCAGCCTGTGTGGGAATTGTAGAAACATTGAAAGTCTTGATATCTAATCCATTACTGGTCAAATGTACGGGTATGGGAATAAGAATGCGCTGCCGCATGGATAAGTTTGGCTTTCCATGTTCCAAACCCAGGAAAGAATATCTACATGGTTGGAAGACTGGAGATATCGCCACTATTAATGGCGTTACTGGACGGGTTGTGGTGCAGTCAGAGAAAAGGTTAGAGGTTCGATTGGGTAAAATACGGCACGGTGGTCAACTTGCTCAATTCACGAAACTCTTTTCAAAAGACGGCTATTCCTACGCATAAGTCAAACTCCTACAGTTTTGACTAGATTTACCTAGAAATAACGCATTCTGATTAACCGCTGCATTATGCTGAAGGCTCTGCGATGCCCCCGCTACTGTTGAAGCTAGTCTTTAACCAAATCGAAACAAGTCCGATGCCGTTTTTCGCTCGATCGCGCGGGCAATTGTGGCTCGCGTCAATAAATCGTTCATTGAGCCTCAAATCGCACTGCATCTGGGTTATATAGAAGCAGAACTTGAAAAAAGCTTATGGTTTGTTGGTAGTGAGTTCACCGCAGCCGATATTCAGATGAGCTTTCCATTGGAGGCGGCGGCTGCACAGGCAGGGTTGGACAGAAGCCGACCGAAACTGATGGGCTTTCTCGATCGCATTCACGCGCGTCCCGCATACGGCCGTGCATTAGAACGTGGCGGGGCATACGATCTGCTGAATTAAGTGGAAATCCTTTCATAAACTGAGGTGAAGCGTTCAGCCCGAAACGATTGTTAATAATGCTGGAAAGTCTGTGATGCCTTTGACATCATCACACCTTCTATTGTTGAGGCGATCGCAAGGTGCAATTGACGATCGCTGAACGCTTGAAGTTACCCATCAATGCCATTAAAGTTGCGATCGACGCTCAGCGCGATCGCCGACGTGGAAGAGGATCACAACGGCAATCTGAGATTTACGCGGAATGGCGAGACGCTGACAGTTCACCCCCCGAAGCACAAAGATTTATCTGATTTGAACAAACGATGTGGCAGTCATCGCGATCGCCTACGCTTTGACAAAATAAGTCCAACAGCAAGCTAAAATATTGGGAGAAAAGATTCAGAACGAGAATGGAGTTGATGGGGCAGTTCAAGCGATCGCTAGCTGCCTTCAGCCAAGATGAACCTGGGAGATGGCGATATTTTACCGATGGTGCATAATTTATATTCACGCACAATTTTTTTTGGGCGATCTCGATTGACTTTGTACAGAAATCTGTGGTAATGTATCGCTGATATGAGAATTAAACCGCATTTTCTGGATTAATATATAGTTATACTTCTCTCTACTCGGTTAGAGTGCAGATACATAAGAACAGCAGATAAGAATAATGCAATCAACACACCAAGTCGCACTGCAATCACGGACTGATCTAACAAAATATGGAGATAATGCTTTATTACTCTTCACGCTTCAGCTTCGGTTTGAAATTGAGGATATTGATGCCGTAGCTACTAATTCTCTCACGGACGGTTCCAATGATAAGAAGTGTGATCTTGTCTACGTTGACAAGGAAAGCCAGATAGCAGTTATTGCACAAGGATACTTTTGCCGCAAACCTACATTGCCTAGTGAGGCTCAAGCTAACAAAGCATCTGATTTAAATACTGCTGTAGTCTGGCTCCTTTCAACACCAATCAATGAGTTGCCAACTCAACTTCTTCAGTCAGCAGCATCTGAGTTGAGAGAAGCACTTCAAAACAATGAGTTGAATTCAATAGAATTTTGGTACTCGCATAATTTACCTGAGTCAAAAAATGTTAGAAATGAGTTAGATGCAGTCACTAGAAATGCCCAGAATACAATAAGGCAAAATTTCCCAAACTGTTCAGACATAAATATTTCTGGCTTAGAATTAGGACTTGCTAGCGTAGAGGGGCTTTACAATAGCTTGACTACTCCTATTTTAGTGCCTGAAAAACTTTGTGTATCAACTTCTGAGGGGTTTGATATTTCTACTGCTGATTGGCAAGCATTTATTACAACAATTCCTGCTGACTGGTTATATCATCTCTTCAAGCAATATGAATCAAAGCTATTTTCTGCCAATATAAGAGGATACTTAGGCAGTCGAAATGCAGATGCCAATATAAATAATGGGATAAAGCAAACCGTCCAAGATGATCCTGAACACTTTTGTGTTTTCAATAATGGCATTACCGCTATTACTCATAATTTTGACTATGATAGTTCGAGTCAACTTCTCGAATTAACAGGCATCTCAATTGTGAATGGTGCTCAGACTACTGGTGCAATTGGAAATCTTGCGTCACCTCCTTCAGCTAATGCTAGAATACAAGCCCGATTTATTGTATGTTCTAATCAATCTACAATAAAATCCGTAATCCGTTATAACAATAGTCAAAACAAGGTTGAAGCACCTGATTTTAGAAGTAATGACTCAGTACAAAGTAGATTAGTGATTGAATTTGGTAGCATACCTGAGTCAGAGTATTTGGGGGGACGAAGAGGTGGGTCTGAAGATGTAATCAGGCGACGAGCCAATCTCTTACCTTCCAGCACGGTTGGTCAAGGTCTTACTGCCTTTCATGGAGATCCCTTAACTGCCTACAACCGTAAGTCTGATATTTGGGAATCAAATTCATTATATGAGCGAGTCTTCAATACTAAAACTACAGCTAAACATATAGTCTTTGTGTATTCGCTGCATGAAGCTCTTGATGATTTCAAGAGAGAGCTTTCTAAAAAGAAGGATAGTGATAGCATTACTAACGCTGAATTATCTCAATTGAAATTCTTTTTATATAGAGGCTCTAATTTGGTTGCAGTAACTGCAATTTCTGGATGTTTAGAGGTACTGCTTAACGAGCAAATTCCAGATTTATTTAAGCTGTCATTTGGCAATGTATCACCAAATGATGCAAAGTTGATTTGGAAAGAAGTATTAACTCCGCTCATTGCTCTAATTTCGCAGCTAGTTCCTGCAGTAAAAGATGGAATTAAAGGACAAGCTAGTACCTCGCAAACTATTGATACTTTTCGCTCATTGGTTGATGCAACAAAAGTTCCCAACTCCCCGATATATGAAAGTTTTAGGAACAAAGTTAAAATTAATTAAGTTGAAGTCTGATGTTTATTTTTTTGTCAGTGTCTCTCGTTTCTCTCAATTAAGATATACTTCTTTGTGGTTATGCCTAACAATTCCGTTGCAGCGGACTGGCAAACCACTAGGATTGTGTTCAAAGGAACTGGTAGCTGCTCAACAGCACCGTGAGAATTACTATTTAATTTTTCAATATTGCGATCGCTTATTTACGGGCAGAAACGTCTAACTTGCCGAACGCAAGAAGCGATCGCCCTCTAAAACATCAAATCATCTGAGAATATTTGTTGTTGGGTGAAATAGCGATCGCCTACAGCAAACTTTAACGGTCAAATCATCGACATTTTCTTCTTGCCAAAGTGGTTCGCCGATCGCATTTTCACGATCTATGGTGGCTTGCTGATAGTTGTGCTTCTACTTCTTGCGATTAGATTGTTGAGTTGATGGGCAATGAGAATATCCGCCTACGGATACATATATATATATGATGCGATCGCTATTGTAGATAATATCCTAACGCGCAGAGAAGCGCATCAATAAAAAAAATGCCGTAGTTGTGAGCGCTTCCTCTGTGGTAGTTCTTTTAACCAAAAGCTTTTAACCAGTAACATACATCGTATTTTTAACCAAACCTTCAGCGCAAAGTGCTGTATCTTGCCCTTTCCACCTTTTAAAACATGACTAAAATCCCAGAAATTTCTCTAGACGATTTGTGGGAATCAGCACCGAAGAGCGATCGCCCGTGCATTAGTAAATCATCCGGCCTTGGTGTTAGCAGATGAGCCGACGGGCGCATTGGATTCTAAAACTTCTCAGGAGATTATAGATCTGCTGACGGAATTAAATCAACAGGGTACAACGATCGTGGTTGTCACCCATGATGCAAGTGTAGCGGCACAGACGAAGCGAACGATTTATATGGTGGATGGAACGATCGCCCTGACTGCAAATGCAGGAGTGCAGCCTGTGGATAATAATTTGATAGCCAATGCTGCTATCGTACAGCGGTGATATCTCACTTGGAAATCTGAGAAGTGACGATTAATATCGCGATCGATAACTCAACTTTTGGAACGGGCCGGAGAGCCCGTTCCAAAATTCGATTAAAAGGACTTTTGCAATCTTGTCTAGTGGACGATCGATTAAAAACTTTTGCAGCAACCTAATAAATATGTTTGAAACCCTTTTTATACCCAATCCCAGTGCTGAAACTAAAGTCAGCATCCGTCCGCGCAAAGGTGTGATTATTGGTGCCGGACAGGTAGGGATGGCCTGTGCTTATTCGATGACGATTCAAAACTGTTTTGATGAATTGATTCTGCAAGATATCAATGCAGAGCGGCTTCAGGGAGAAGTCATGGATCTGATGCACGGCGTTCCTTTTGTCGAACCTGTCGATATTAAAGCGGGCAATGTTGCCGATGTCGGACAGAATGCAGACATGGTAATTATTACCGCAGGAGCCAGTCAGAAGCCAGGAGAGAGCCGCTTGGATCTGGTTGTCCGCAATGTTGCCATTTTTAAGAACCTCATCCCAGATGTCGTCAAACACTGCCCCAATGCCACTCTGCTCATTGTCAGCAATCCGGTGGACATTATGACTTACGTGACGCTAAAGCTCTCCGGTTTTTCTGCTGCCAGGGTAATTGGCTCTGGAACGGTACTCGACTCTGCCCGGTTTCGTACCCTGCTAGCACAGAAAATGGGCATCGATCCACGCAGCGTTCATGCTTACATCATTGGCGAACATGGCGATAGTGAAGTACCCGTTTGGAGCAAGGTAAATGTTGCCGGAATGTCTCTTTATGACCGAGAAGATAACCCAGCACTTGACAAAGTAGCACTACAGGAGATTTTCGATCGCGTTAAAAACGCTGGCTACGAAATCCTCAAACGCAAAGGATCTACTTCCTACGCTATTGGACTGGCGACGACTGAAATTGTCAAAGCTATTCTGCACGGACAAGAACGCATCCTGACGGTTAGTTCCCTGGTGAATGATTTCTACGGCATTCGCGATGTTTGTCTCAGCCTGCCCTCTGTTGTGAATGAAAAAGGTATCGTTAAGACGGTGAATCTTACCCTCAACGACACGGAGCAACAACAGCTTATTCATTCCGCTCAGATTTTACGTGACATTTTTAACACGCTGGAACTCTAGTCAAATCATCTCTATATGGACTTCCGATCTGCCAAGGTAAAACACACAATACGGTTTAGTTAAGCCAGATATCCCTGGCACACCCCTTAAAAAGGGGGGGGACAAGAGTCTGCTCAAAGTCCCCCTTCTTAAGGGGGATTTAGGGGGATCTCCGGGCAATAAACAGCGTTAACCCAAGCGTATTGAGGTAAAAAACACAATGGCTAAATTAATTTTAATCCGTCGCGGACAAAGCCTTTGGAATGCGGAAAATAAGTTTACGGGATGGGTTGACGTTCCTTTGGGCGAACAGGGACGGGCAGAAGCAACGATCGCATCCTGCAAGCTGAAGGATTATCGAGTCAGAGTTTGTTTTACCAGTATGTTGTTTCGAGCGATCGAAACTGCGATCGTAATCTTGACAGAAGTAGATGATATTTGCGACGGCAGAATTCCGATTATCAAGCATGGGACAGACGATCGAGACTGGCATGGTTGGGATCAATACAAGGGCGATCGCCAACTGGAGCTACCAGTTTATCCCACAGCTATGCTAGATGAACGTTACTATGGCGAACTGCAAGGGTTGAACAAAGCTGAAACCGCCGCCAAATTTGGTAAAGAGCAGGTGCAACTCTGGCGACGCTCCTATGCTGTGGCTCCACCGGGCGGCGAAAGTTTGGCGGATACGGTGAAGCGTACTGTACCATTTTTTTGCGATCGTATTTTACCGCACTTAATTGCCGGAGAGAATGTGTTGATTGCAGCGCATGGCAACTCACTCCGTGCCATTATTAAGCACCTGGAAAATCTATCTGAAGCGGAGATTGTGAACGTTGAGTTAGGAACTGCAATTCCCATTGTCTACGATATTGATGCTCGCGGTCAGATTACTGACAAAGTTATTTTGATTTGAGAGGCGATCGCCATTTGTACAGCCGTGATATCTCGCTGGGAAATCTGAGAAGTGACGATTGATATCGCGATCGATTCATGCAGTATAGCGGTTCTCAAGCGTGGGTGAGGTATGCCCATAGCCCATAGCCCATAGCCCATAGCCCATAGCCCATAGCCCATAGCCGTTCGCGTACCTCATCTTTCGCTCGAAAGGCTATATGTCAATACGGTTCACTTAAGAAAGATCCCCCCTAACCCCCCTTAAAAAGGGGGGGACAAGAATGCCCTCAAAGTCCCCCTTCTTAAGGGGGATTTAGGGGGATCTCCGGGGCATAAATATCTTAAG
>JARCMA010000591.1 GCA_030248405.1 Microcoleus sp. MP8IB2.171 | reverse complement strand
CTTGTTGTAAACGAATTAGGGGAATTGTGGGATATCAAGCAAGGGGAAAAAAATAATAGGTATCCATTGAAATGGAATTATGAAGAAGGAGTTAGTCGCTATTCTGGCTCGGTTGTTGTTTTCAGCCCTGATGGCTCTCTTGTTGCTTTCATTTCTAAATCTATAATTTATTTTTTGGATCTAAATACTAGAAAGCTAGTTGCAGAGAAACGTTGGCCTTCTGAGGAAAAGTCCGGACCTTTCGCTTTTAGCCTAGATCAAAAAACACTGGTAACAGGTGCAAGCAAGACTATTAAACTGTGGGATTTTTGGAACTAGAGTTGAGAAATAGCAATTCATAATATAGTCTAATCTGTGGCGATCGCACCCCTCATCCCTCCTATAAAAATGCAAAGCGATCGCACTCACTCCTCAAAAGAACCATCCCCAAGCAATTCCAACAACTCATCCCAAGAACAGCCAAATGTTTCCTTAATACGGCTAACTGGGTCTATTTCTATCTTCGCCATTGGCTGCATAGCATAACGGCGAACGGTAGTGTATGTGACACCAGAACGTCTGCTTAGTTCGTTAAGGCTCCAGTTCCGCTCTTCGCAAAGCTCTTTGACTCTAACTTTTACTCGATACATACCCATTAGCTTATGAGTATTTGAGTGTCAGAACTAGAACTTTCACACCTACGCATTCACATATATGCGTTGACATATATGCGCTAGCGCTATAAAATGAATAATCAAGTCAAAAGCCAGCGCCTCTACCTACCAAGTGTCCGCGCTGGCTCTGGCTCCCTTATGCAATGGAGACAAAACCCATTATGACCTACAAAGAGTGCCTCAAGCCTTGGGCGGTTGCCCGTTTGCTTCCCAATTTGCAATGGGCGATTGTCGGGCGATACCGCAATCGATCGGACGCTGACGGACATCTTCAGTTGTGTCGCCAGCGAGTCCCCGATATCCGATTGAAAGTTGTGTTTGCTTTGCCCGATCGCACTGATTTGACACATCAGGGCCGATAACCGATCGTAGGAATCGGTTTTTTAGGCAGGATTTACGCACTTCCGACAAAGAAACCGGGTTTTTGACCTAATCTGCTGACTACAGCAGAGGATTTTCGTCCATCAAACCCGGTTTCTGGCCACCCGTGCAGGACTATTAGGGAAATAGAAAACAGCCCCACGAGGCTGTAGCGCGATCGCACTATTGTATTTGCCACTGCTGTCCTAACTTTTCCAAGTACCACTAATCTTAGGTTCACTGCCAAAGAGGTGTAATTTATTACATTTCATGATGCGAAACGCTAAACTCAATAGTAGAGAAATTTTAAATTGAATGTAAAATCAACATCTACTAAGCTAACTCAACTATTTCGGTGATCGATCAGGGACATCTCTTTTCAGGAACGAGGGGAAAGGCTAAAGAATACAACACAATCAGTTCTGGACGCTATTAGACTAAAGAAACCGGGTTTTTTACTCCGATTAAAAGTCTGGATGCAGTATTTTCGGCAAAAATCCGATTTCTAGGCGATCGTGCGTCAATCCTAGCTAAATCCCTCAATCCTTCGTCCTTGCCGATCGGTGACAAACTTTACCTATCATATTCCATGTCAAACAAGTCGCACTGCATCATGTTGGTTGATGACGAGCCAGCTAATCTAATTTTACTGGAAGAATTATTGCAACTGAAAGGATACGCCACAGTATCAGCGCGATCGGGCGATGAAGCCCTTTCCCTCGCCCGCGCATCTCGACCAGATTTAATTTTACTCGATGTTATGATGCCGGATATGGACGGTTTTGATGTGTGCGATCGCCTGCGGAACGATAAAACATTGCAAACAGTACCGATAATTTTTTTGACGGCCCTCGATGACGATACCTCTCGCATCCGAGGGTTAGAAACAATGGCTGATGATTATTTGACCAAGCCTTTGAACAGTCGCTTGCTGCTGGCGAAAGTAGAAAATATTTTGCAGTTGAGCAAAATGCGATCGCAAGTTGTATCTTCCCAATTCAACCAGCAGGTAAAAGAGCAAAGCAAACGCCAAATCGCCGCAGCTTGGGAAGCCAACGAATATCTTTCAGAAAAATTTCATCTATTTGTGCCACAGCAGTTGCTCGGACGAATTGCACCTCAAGGAATAGAATCGATTCAGTTGGGCAATGTCACAGAAGAAGAGTTGACTATTTTGTTTTGCGACATTCGCGGGTTTACGGCGATCGCCGAATCTCAAGAAGCACGCGAGACTTTTGAATGGCTGAATGCTTTTTTTACCAAAATGAACGATTGCATAACATCCCACAGCGGGTTTATTGACAAATACCTAGGCGATGCAATCATGGCAGTATTTGACCAGCCGAATTCTCACGCTATGGATGCGATCCAAGCGGCAGTAGCAATGCAAGAAAGTTTGCAGGAATTTAATGCCCAGCGCCACAAATACAATTTAGAATCTCCAGTCAATATCGGTACAGGAATTAACACAGGAATCGGCATGATCGGGACTTTGGGTTCCGATCGCCGCATGGACTCTACAGTCATCGGCGATGTGGTAAATACAGCTTCTCGGTTAGAAAATTTAACTAAAATATACGGCTGCCAAATTATTGTTAGCGAAAATGCCATTGTTCATGCGAGAGAATTTCTAAATGGCATAAGTTCCAACTCCCACTCAAAAGAAAGTCTATTATTAAAGTGCGACTTGGAAGTGGAAACACAGGAGAGTATTATGTCTACTTCTGGGGCGACTGCTGCTGACAGCCCTTTGCCCAGCAACAATTATTACTATCGCTGGATCGATCGAGTAACCCCGCGCGGCAAGCAGCAAGCTATTGAAATCTACGAAATCTGGGCTGCCTCCAGTCCCGACTCTGAAGCAAAGCAGCTTACCCAGGTTTTATTTGACAAAGGAATTCAAGGATGGCAATCCGAAAGATTTGTCGCCGCCTTGGGATATTTTCAGCAACTAATCGAACAAAACCCTGCTGATACAGTCGTCAGTTTTTATATAAACCGTTGCCAGGAAAAACTAGGTTTTCTACCTGCAAATAGCAGCTCAGAAAGATTTAACTTTTAGGGCTGGCTAGAAGCCCACCCCACAATAGTTTAGATCTCTTGAAAAAGTCGCTAACTATCGTGCATTGTATCTGCGTTGCGTCTGTGCTTTCCCTATGAATGAAAGATTTATCCAATAAGTCTACTCTAATTGGAGTTAGCATCAAACAGTCGTCAAAACTTGCTCTCTCAACTTCCCGATCAACTCATTAACCCCCCCCGTATTCAAACGGTAACTCAGAGGATGACCGATTAAATAAGCTGAACTTTCAAACAAAACATCAATTTCCACCAAACCATTTTCTCGCAAAGTTTTGCCAGTCGAAACCAAATCCACAATGGCCTCCGACATACCCGTAATCGGCCCTAACTCCACAGAACCGTAAAGTGGCACAATTTCCACCGGCAAATTCAAATTGTGAAAATATTCCCTTGCACAGTGTACGAACTTAGAAGCAACTCTACCGTGAGGAGGCAAATCCACCGTTCGTTGATAAGAACTAGATTCCTTCACCGCCACCGACAGCCGACATTTCCCAAATTTCAAATCAATTAAATTGGCCACTTTCGGCTTTTTTTCCCGCAAAACATCATAGCCAGCAATCCCCAAATCTGCTTGACCGTATTCCACATAAACAGGTACATCATGCGTCCTTACTAGCAAAGCTTTGGCAGTGCCTGTAGGGTCATAAATTTGAAGTTGTCGGTTAGAGGAATCGAGAAAAGCACTGAAGTCTAATCCAACCGATTTAAACAGCCGAATGCTATCTCCTAACAATCCGCCTTTGGGAAGTGCAACAGTAATCATGTCAATTCTTAGAGGGTAAATTTCTTAATTTGGGAAGGTGGCAATCGCGGTACAAGCAGAAACAGCTTTTACCAAACTCAGAATAACACATAGAGTTCATAACGAAAAATAAATTTCGGGTATTGCTCGATCCTTTGTTTGGGTATATATTATATTTAGTCAGTTTTTTCAAGGGCGGTCAGTATGGAAAACAATCAAGAGTTTGAGAGTCAAGAATTTGACGGAGAATTTCACAGTGTAGACCCGGATTCCCTGAAAATTACAGTAGATGAAATCCTCTCAGGCGGTGGTGTAGAGGCCGAGGAAATGGATTATACAGTAGCCGTACCTACCGCTAACGATGTCAAACTCGACCGACACAGATCATTCAATGCCAAATCAGGTGTGTTCGATCAAGCCCCCCGATCGCCGTTTGCAGAAAAACGCGGAACGCTGGGAGGCTGTTAATGTAAAATGCTTGCAGAGGCTGGTGCAGAGAACTGGGCGATCCTCGAAGAGGATCGTCATTCCGTCTCACGTCTTTGTGTATTCAAATCTAAAACTTAAAATTGCACGGGCGATTGCAAATAGCTAACAGCTACATTATGACCAAATTGACTCTGGTAATCGGCAACAAAAATTATTCCTCTTGGTCGCTGCGCGCTTGGCTGGCGATGAAACAAGCTGGACTGGAATTTGCCGAGGTGAGAATCCCCTTAGACTGGCCTACAACGCACGAAGAAATTCGGCGCTATTCTCCCTCGGGAAAAGTGCCAGTTTTAATCGACGGTGATCTGAAAGTGTGGGAATCTTTAGCAATTTGCGAATACGTTGCCGATCGCTACGCGCACCATTTGTGGCCGGCGGATGTCGCGCAAAGGGCGATCGCCCGTTCCATCTGCGCCGAAATACACGCGGGGTTCCAAAATATGCGCCAAAATATGCCGATGGACTTCCGCAACCGCTATCCGGGAGAAGGGATGACTCCGGGTGTAGAAGCAGAGATCGATCGCATCTTTAGCATTTGGCGCGAATGCCGTCAAAAATTCGGAACAGGCGGCCCTATGTTGTTCGGACAATTCACAGTTGTTGACGCTATGTTTGCCCCCATCGTCATGCGTTTTGTCACCTACGGAGTCAAATTAGATTCAGTAGCAAAAGCTTATGCGGATGCGATTTTTGCCTTGCCTGCAATCCAGGAATGGGTAGCAGCAGCTTGCAGCGAATCGGAAAGTATTGCACATTTCAAAATATAGCAAAAGTTAGTTTACTTAACCTAAATAGTCCTGGACGTAACCTCACCACAGATGGGGGCAACCACGGGGGGTTTGCCTACAAAACGTGCTTGTCTACAAGTTTTACGTAATTCATGCTCAAATCTAAAATCTAAAATCTAAAATCTAAAATCAGAATGCGGATTCTTTTAGTTGATGATGAAGTTGAGTTAACTGACCCTTTGAGTCGAGTTTTAACCCGCGAAGGTTATATCGTTGATGTGGCATTCGATGGAGAAAGTGGCAGCAATTTAGCCATGCAGGGCAATTACGATTTGCTAATTTTGGATTGGATGCTGCCGACACAAACCGGACTAGCAATTTGCCAGAAGTTGCGATCGCAAGGACGGAGTACGCCAGTGCTATTTCTCACCGCCAAAGATACCGTAGACGATCGCGTACAAGGACTCGACGCCGGTGCAGACGACTATTTAGTCAAACCTTTTGAACTGCGAGAACTGCTAGCCAGAGTCCGCGCATTACTGCGGCGGCCTCCTACTTTTGATGCCGAGGTTGCTGTCGGGCGGCTGCAAGTTGCAGATTTACAGCTAGACTACGACAATCAATTAGCTTATCGGGGCGATCGCACAATTGATTTATCAGAAAAAGAATGTCAGTTATTAGAATACTTAATGCGCCATCCCGGTCAATTGCTAACACACGAACAAATCCACCAGTATTTGTGGAGTGAAGCAGAAAAACCCAGCAGCAATGTATTAGCAGCTCAAATTCGCCTGCTGCGGCGCAAAATAGAAGCACCGGGCGAATCTGTGCTAATCCACACAGTCTACGGCAGAGGCTATCGCTTTGGAGAAGATAGGACGGCGGTTGAAACCGCGTCTTGTCAAACTAAGTCCGCCTCCGCGGACTGAAGAAAACAACCTAATTTTAACCGTCCAGTCTTCAACCCGCGTCGGCGGGTTTTGTCTGTATAGACGCGGTTTCAACCGCCGAGTCTTCTTGACAAACCAAAGTAATTACTGTCACCTCCGGCGGACAAAATAGCCTCCCGGGCGCATAAGTTCCCAAACCCCGATTCACGTACAGCAAATTACTCCCCACCTGATGCAAACCGCTAGCCCATTCCCAGTGAGTAACTACTCGATCGCAAGCCGACAGCAAAGGAATGAACTTTCGGATTCGCTTAGGAATCAAATAGCCAATTTTTCTCACCCAAGCGTACAAAGGGCCGATACCAGGAATAACGATTTGACCGCCGTGAGTGTGCCCAGACAACTGCAAATCAATCCGCCAATTTTGCAGTTTTTCAGCAGTATCAGGATTGTGAGACAATACAATCCGAGGAATCGCGGGATTTATTAATACCATTACAGGTTTAGGCGCAAAATCGCCCGACCAAAAATCTGCTAACCCAACTAAAGCCAATTCTGACCCCAAGGGATAGATTGCTTCGTTGTACAAAACCCGAATTCCGACGCTATTTAAAGCCTTAGTAACCTCTCTTTTTGCCTCCGGCCAATAGTGGTCATGATTGCCCAAAACCGCGTAAATTCCCACCCGACTTTGCAAGTTTTTCAATCGCTGCACTAAGCCGTAAATAGGTGCGGGATCGTAGGTAATAAAGTCACCAGTTAAAAAAATCAGGTCGGGTTCGGCTTCATTGGCCGCAGCAATCGCCTCTTCTAGCAACCATTCCGACAGTCGCACCCCGTCATAGTGAAAGTCAGTAAGCTGTACAATTTTAGTACCGGATAAATTTGCTGGAAGATTGGCGATCGGTATTGTTAAATACTCTATTCGCAGTTTCCCAGTTAATAACCTGTGCATAAATCTAAGGTTTATTGATGACAGAGCGCCACCTCTAGCTTAGCAAATAAACAGGCAAGACTGCAAAAGTAGATATTCTTCCCTTTTCCTCCTGTCATCTGACTAATGACTAATAATTGCTGAGTAATGACTACAATTATAGATGCAAAAAGTGGGATTACGTCAATAGAATTGAAACATAAATTCCCAATTTTTATTTAGGATTTATTGCAAAATTGTTTGGGTCTTACGTCCCCAACTACTACAGCATTTTTATAATATTATGACTTGCGTAGCAATCTGTTTAAAACGCTATCAATCCTCCTCAGACTGGCATTCCCCGCCCCGCATCTATATTCTTTTAGCAATTGTCAAAGCTGAAATTTGTCTCGCATCCCCATCGCATAGGCTTACCACGGGGGGATTGCTCCTACCAAACACTATCTCATCACTAATGATTTATTACTGAGTAGGTGGAAATAAACATGGCTTGGGGGAGGCCGGGTTTTGCATTAATAATAAACTGTGGCTAGTATATATTATTGCCTTAGCCGCCCCTAATATCTTTTATTTTTGGTCGCGTCTGCCTACTTGTTAACTAATAACTTTTGACGAATGTCGCTTCTTCTCAATATATTGCTGGTGGTAATCCTCTGCCATATAAAATTCAGCAGCAGGTTTGATTTCGGTAGCAATATCTTTGTCGTATTTACCGGAAATTTGCAATTTTTGTTTGGATGCGCGAGCGGCTTTTTCTTGTTCCCAATTGTGATAAAAAATCACAGACCTGTACTGTTCACCTCGGTCGGGGCCTTGGCGATTAATTTGGGTTGGATCGTGACAGTTCCAGAATACATCTAGCAGTGCTTCGTAACTCACCTGCGATCGATCGTACTCCAAGAGCACAGATTCAGCGTGACCAGTGACTCTGGCGCAAACATCCAGGTAGCAGGGATTCGGCCAGTGACCTCCTGTGTAGCCCGCAGCAGTCGAGACGACACCCGCAACGGCGCGAAACTTGTGTTCAACTCCCCAAAAACAACCGGCGGCAAATTTGGCTTTTTCCATCGTGTTACTCATCGTATTGGGATAAAACTTGGCACTAAATTATGCTTGACATATTCCCATTAGTGTGCATTCCCAAACTAATCGCGGTTGTACGTAGTTTAGCAAATATTGTCGTGCTTTTTCCAAGGGTTCTAAGGGCGATCGACTAATTCCCCCTGCCAAAAATTGCTGCCAGTAACAGTGTTGTAAATAATCGATTAACCACAACTGAGATTCAGTATCTAAAGTTTTATCAATTTCCTTTGCCAATTCCAAAGCAGACCGCAGATTTTGAGGCAACTGCTTCACCTTTTGCAGCAAATCATCAGGTATTGATTGCAGTTGCTGCCAAATAGAAATTGCCTCCCCAGGACTGCCCTGAGCCATCCCCAGTACCTCGGAATGATCCAAAATCTCCGCGAATCCCGCTTGCTGTAAAACTTGTGCCATTGCTTCGGGATTCAGCCGAGAAAACTGGATTTTTTGGCAACGGGAAATCAAAGTTGGCAACAAAACTTCCACTGTCGGAGCAATTAAAATTAGCGCTGCTTTTCCCGGTTCTTCCAATGTCTTTAACAAGCCGTTAGCTGCTCCCTCGCCCATTGTTTCTGCTTGTTCCAAAACTACGATAGAACGCGCCGCTTCTAGTGGCGGTCGGCTGAGAAAATCACCGATTTCTCGAACTTGTTCTAAACGAATTTGTGGTGGTGCTTTCCGCTTTAAACCGGCTTCCTCTGCTTCCTTTGGTGTAAGCCGTTTGCCTTGGTTCATATAAGTTGGTTCTACCCAAAGTAAGTCTGGATGATTGCGCTGCTGCACGCGATTTTGTACAGAGGCTATGAGTCTGGTTTCGGGAAGATTGGCTGAGAATAAAAGCTCGATGAAACACTGAGCAGCTAAACTTTTGCCGATGCCGTTAGAGCCGACGAATAAATAACCAGGAGCAATTCGGTTTTGCTCGACTGCTTGTGTTAGCAATTCTACTGGTCGCTCTTGTCCGATTAATGATGTGAAATAATCCATGTGACAGTTGACAGTTGACAGTTGACAGTTTGACAGTTGACAGTTGACAGTTGACAGTTGACAGTTGACAGTTGACAGCTTGCCCGAAGAGTGCAGTCGAAGGGTTGACAGTTGACAGTATTCAGTTGACAGAAGGAAGTTATTGTAGGGTGCGTCAGGGGCGCTGAATGTAATGACTACCTATTCAAGAATTTTGCCCTGATCGCTACCCTATGGTGAGTTAGTTACAACGAAGAAACCGGGTTTTTTCTCGAACTTGAGGATTTTTAGCAAATATTTCGCAAAAAACCCGGTTTCTGGCTATCTATGTAAGCTTACTTTTCAGAATTGGTATTATTTAAATATCCCCAAGCTTCTAACCTGCGAGTTACAATAGTTTGAATTTCCTGAGCGACTTCATATTCAGGGCGATCGGCATTGATCCGGACAATTCGAGATTTATTTGACTCGGCTAATTCTGTAAAACCTTGCTGCACAAGGTGGTGAAACTGCAAATCAGCTTGCTCGATGCGATCGCGCTCTCCCCTAGCCTTTACCCTCGCCAAACCCGCCTCCACATTAATATCCAGCCACAAAGTCAGATCGCTTTCCAAGCCGCCGGTGGCAATGTCATTCAACTGCTTAATTAAATTTAACTTAAGACCGCGGCCGTAGCCCTGATAAGCGATCGTAGAATCAGTAAAGCGATCGCATAAAACAATCGTTCCCTTCGATAACTCGGGTTTGAGAAAAGTTTCGACGTGTTGAGCGCGATCGGCAGCATACATGAGTAATTCTGCTCGATCGGATACAGATTCGCCCCCATCTTGTTTCAGCAACAAATGTCGTAGTCCCCTTCCCAACTCAGTACCCCCCGGTTCGCGAGTAGTCACCAACCGGACTCTCAGAAAGCAACTTGCTTGCAGGAACTGTATCAACCGCTGCATTTGCGTAGTTTTACCCGCACCTTCAACCCCCTCAAACACGATAAGTTTGCCCTTCATTGCCCTAACTTTCCACCTGAATAAAATAAATCCATATTGTTCTGTTCATCTGTTCTAGGTTCGGTATGATAATAAAGTCTAAATGCCTCACGGCTGGAGTTGTCTATGGCTCGCTATACTGGTTTTTTTATCGTTGCCGTTCCGATCGACCGTCTCCGTCAATCCCTGATTGAAATTTTAGAGTCATGCAATCTTGATATTATCTACAATACAGGAGATTCCGTCATGGCTCGCGAACTTCCCGGTCAAGTTTCGATTGCCAAACTTGTCACCGCAGAAGTCCTAATTGAGAAAAACACGGCCAGCGACTCAGAGGTTCGCATGAACTTCGTGATTAAAAACGAAGAACTGCCCCTGCAAACCAACAACCACTGCCGTCAAATGTTCGAGCTAGTGAGTCGTTCAATTATGAACAACAATAACTGGCGACTTTTGGAAAGTATGGCACTGTAGCCATCAGTCAGTCGATTTTACATTTTAGATTTTAGATTGACTCCACAGATGAATCTGGGGCCTCGAACTAATCTCGAAACTTCTTTGCTCTCGACTTTTAGTGTCAGGGGCTTATATCCGTCTTGAGATGAGGTCATTAGTCATTAGTTTCTAGCTAGTGACCGATGATATCAAATCCGCTAGCATCGAAATTAATATTACCCACAGCTTTCGATACGGCAGTGCCGTTTCCCTACAATTAATCCGGGTAGGGAAACGGCACTGCCGTGTCCTCTATATGATCAGGAGTGCAACCGGAAACGATATGACCTCCGACTTTGATCTACAAGCCCTCAATTTAAGCTCGAAATCCCCGGCGCAAAAACAAAGAATTGGTAACTACGCTAACAGAACTAAAAGCCATAAATGCACCGGCAGCCGCAGGACTGAGTAGAATTCCGGTTGCAGGCAGCAAGATACCGGCCGCAACAGGAATTCCCAGAGTATTGTAAGCAAAAGCCCAGAACAAATTTTGGCGAATCTTATTAAAAGTAGCGCGCCCAAGGTCGATCGACTCAACAACATCCATCAAAGCATTTCGCATCAGCACAATTTGAGCCGTCTCAACCGCGACATCAGTGCCACAGTGCAAACCGATACCAACATCAGCTTGAGCCAAAGCCGGCGCATCATTGATGCCATCGCCCACCACAGCCACTTTACAGCCTTGGGCTTGCAAACTGGCGATCGCCCGAGCCTTCCCCTCCGGCCGCACCTGGGCCAAAACATCAGCCGCCGCCAAACCTAGCTGCTGCGCCACCACCGCCGCAGCCGACGCAGTATCCCCCGTCAGCATGATCACCCGCAATCCCATTTCGCGCAAACGTTCCACCGTCGCCTTAGCATCCGGCCTCAGAGTATCTTTTAGCCCGATTACCCCCAGCAAAACGCCCCCAGAAGCCACGTAAACCGCCGTTTTGCCGTGCAAAGACTCCGACAATTGCGTCGCCACAGCGACCCCCTGCTCGCTCATCCACGCAGCATTCCCAGCGAACACCCGTCGGCCATCCACTAAAGCAGAAACCCCGAATCCTGGTTCCGTGTAGAAATCCTCAGCAGGTAGCAGCGGCAAAGCTTGTTTTTGAGATTCCAGTAAAATCGCGGCGGCGATGGGATGACAAGCGCCTCTTTCCACCGCCGCCGCAATTTGCAGCAGTTTTGAGTCTATTGTGGAACAGGCATCTTGCCTGTGGCCAGAAACATCATCAATTGTGGAAATTGTGGAAATTGTAGCAATTGTGGAACAGGCATCTTGCCTGTGGTCAGAAACATCATCAATTGTGGAAATTGTGGAAATTGTAGCAATTGTGGAACAGGCATCTTGCCTGTTTCCTACATTAATATCCGAGTTAAAATCCAACTCAGAATTCACAAAAATCGGCAAATAATCTGTGAGTGTGAGATTACCGGTTGTCAGAGTCCCAGTCTTGTCAAAAACCACCGTATCTAATTGATGCACCCGTTCTAAAACATCACCACCGCGAATTAAAAGCCCGCGTTCCGCCCCGATGCCAGAACCGACTAAAATTGCTGTTGGGGTAGCCAGTCCCAAAGCGCAAGGACAAGCAATAACTAAAACTGCGATCGCCAATTTCAAACTTAACAGCAAAGGCGATTGATAATGGATAATTGGCAATTCATTTCCCATATTCATTGCCCCGTGTCCCATATTCATTGCCCCCTGTCCTAAAAGCACAGAAGGCCAAATATGAGTGCCGGCAAAATACCAAAATAGGAAAGTTAAAGCCGATATCGCCATTACGCCATAGACAAAATATCCGGCGACAGTATCAGCTAAATGTTGAATCGGCGCTTTGCGAGTTTGGGCGGCTTGCACCAAAGCCACCATTTGAGCTACAGTTGTTTCCTGACCGGTGCGAGTTGCCCGCATCACAACTGCCCCGGATTTATTGATAGTTCCCGCCGCGACTGTATCTGCTGGTTGCTTCAAAACTGGCATCGATTCGCCAGTCAACATCGACTCATCTACAGTTGTTTTGCCTTCGCAGACTTCGCCGTCTACTGGAATTTTTTCCCCAGGCAAAACTTGCAGCCATTCTCCGACTCGGACGCGATCGGCTGGAATTTCAATGTATTGTGGATTGTAGACCTCTGATGTCGAATTTAAAGGCAATTCTTGCGATCGCAAATCTAAACTCGGGAGTTTAAAATCAACTAAGCGGGCTTTCGCCGGTTGCAATGCGATTAAAGCTTGCAAAGCTGATGCAGCGCGCCGTCTGGCTTGCTGTTCGAGAGTTTTACCCAACAAAATAAAGCCCAGCAGCATCACCGGTTCGTCAAAAAAGCACTCCCATCCCATCCGTGGAAACAGCAGCGCCGCGTTGCTAGCGGTGTAAGCTGTGACAGCGCCTAAAGCTACCAAAGTATTCATGTTGGGTGCATTTCGCCACAAACTGCGGCACCCGTCAACGATAATCGGGCGGCCCGGTAGCAGCAAAGCTAGGGTGGCGAGTCCCCAGTGAAACCAAATATTGCTGAGAATTGGGGCTTTTGTGCCGAGTACGTGACCTAAACCGGATAGAATAATTAGGATTAGGGCGATCGACAATTGATTGATTTGCTGTCGAATTTCTTGCCGCCGCCGTTCAACTGTCGCAGCTTCAGCTTCCTGCTGATTTCTACCTAAGCGAGACACAGAGGGAAATCCGTTATCAGTCAACTTTTTTGCTAAAGCTTCTGCATCCACAGCCCCCGGTTTGCACTCAACCGTTGCGACTTCTACAGCTAAGTTAACGCAAGCTGAAATTACGCCTGAATGCTGCATGAGTTGGCGTTCAACAGCTTTTGCACAACCTGCACATTTCATCCCGCTGACGTCGAAAGTAACAAGTTCTGGCGGCTGGAATTCTTTAATTGGGATAATTTCTGGTTGATTTTCTGGGATTGTTTTGGGGATAAATTGCATGGTTTTTTTTGGTATTGATTAGAATATTTGGGTATTTCGGAAAGTGTTTGATGCCAAGTTGAGATAAATGTATCCATTTTGATAATAGATAATTTTTGTGGCATCTTCCGAAAGTGTTAGTTTTTTTTAATTCTTATATCAATTCCGAAAAAAAGACCGGGCGGTTGAAACCGCGTCTACACAGACAAAACCCGCCTGCGTGGGTTAATATCCGACGGCGGTTGTCTTCAGTTTGATTATTTTAACAAAAACAGTTCGTAGTGCGGACTTTAGTCCGCTTTTTAGTTGCGGACTAAAGTCCGCACTACGAACCAATTTTAGATCGCTCAATTGACCGGAGACGATATTATATTAGTTACTATCCAATTTTTATGTAACTAATTTAGCTATGACAGAATCACATAAATTTTATATTGTCAAACGTCCTGCTGGTAATTGCGAGATTTTACCCATCGCCCAAATCGAACAGCAAAGCCCCACTATTATAGAACAGTGGGGCCCTTACGATTCTGCTGAAGATGCGATCGCCCGTCGCATCGGATTAATTCGCGCCGGCAAATGCCAGCCACAATGACGAATTACTATTACTTTCCTCTGCATCGCGAAAGCTAACGTGATATCAAATCTGTTAGCAGCGGAATTATTGATATCTGTCTTGTCTTCATCTGCGTGAATCTGCGTTAATCCATTGTCATCTGCGGTTAACACATTCTCTTTTTTTAACCGCAGATGAGGGCAGATTAACACAGATTAACGCAGATGAATTATATAAATTTCGGTTGCACCGGACGAATTGCAAAAAACAGCGCAGCATTCGAGTTGAAAATCTTGGCTTTTAGCCGTAAATCTTCCCCCGAATGCTTTTTTTAAACTGAAACCCTACACAGGTTTTCTACTTAGATTTAGAAGGTGCTGCACTCGGTTGAGCCTGGGCCGCATTCGGTTTAGGTGGCGCAGCATTGGGTTTCGACTCCGCCTTATTGTTCCCTGTTTTACCAGTAACTTGCTTTGTCAAAACTTCCATAGCTTTCGCGTACTGCGGATCGGCTGTGGTAGCAATTTTATCGCGATCGCGCCTCAATTCCTGTTTTTGAGCGTCGGTGAGTTCTACCTTAAAATCCGGTTCAATCCCGGCGTGGTTGATATCAGTGCCGTTGGGAGTAAAATACTTGGCAATTGTCACCGCCAAACCTGCACCATTTCCCACGCCGCGTACTGACTGAACTAAACCTTTACCAAACGTCTTTGTTCCCACCAAAACCGCGCGTTTGTTGTCTTGCAAAGCACCGGATAGAATCTCGCTAGCACTTGCTGAACCGCCGTCTACCAGTACAACTAACGGTTTGTCTGTGAGTTCTCCCTTATTTGCAGTTTGTTTATCGGCCTCACCGACTCGATCGACTGTCGAGACGATCGTACCTTCTTTGAGCCACATCCGAGCAATTTCAATACTTCCGTACAGCAACCCGCCGGGATTGGAACGCAAGTCTAAAATATAGCCCGTTACCTTTTTCTGTTCCAAATCCTTAATTGCCGATTTCATTTCCGATGCAGCATTCGCACTGAACTGATTTAAGCGAATATAGCCGACTTCTCCGATCGGGCTTTTCTGCACCGACTTCCGCACGGGATGAATTTCAATTTTAGCGCGTTTGAGCTTAAAATCTATTTCCTTTTTGTCCCGCAAAATAGTCAGAGTCACCTCGCTATTTACCGGGCCGCGAATCAAAGTTACTGCTTGATTCGTATCCATACCTTCAGTGGTTTTGCCGTCAATCTTAGTAATGATATCTTTTGCCAGAATACCGGCGGTAAAAGCAGGGGTATCTTCGATCGGCGAAATCACCACCAACTTCTTAGTTTCCTCATCTTGAGTCAACTGAATCCCTACTCCTGTCAGTTCCCCAGAAGTGTCAACCTGCATATTTTTGAACTCTTGAGGATCCATAAACCGTGTATAAGGATCGTCCAGCTTCTTCAGCATTTCCCGAATTGCTTTGTAAGCTTCGTCGTCGCTGGTATAAGTCCGGTTCAAATATTCATTCCGCACCGCTTTCCAGTCAACCTGGTTAAAAGTGCCATCAACATAACTTTTGTCAATAATCTGCCAAACTTCATCAACCAATTCTTTAGGACTTCCCCGAAAAGAAGCCAGAGATTTAGAACTGCAACCAGTGTTGACAAGAGTTACAGCAGTGAGTGCAACTGCTGTAGCACTTAGAATAAGGCCTCGTTTTGTTATAACCATTTGTCTGACGCGCCGGAGCAAAAGATTTCAGAATAATCACGCCCAATCTAACACAGGCAAGGCTTGGTCGGATTTTGGATACATATTTATTCAACTTTGCCAAGTTGTATTCCCGAAGCCGAGGCTGCCGCGCCTGAATGCGGACGCGGGTGTAGGAAGTTGATTTGCGAATGCCTAGAATCCTTGTTCTCTCTGCTTTGTACCAAAGTCTCGATCCCCCTAAATCCCCCTTAAGAAGGGGGACTTTGAGAAGACTTTCTTGTCCCCCCCTCTTCTTAAAGGGGGCTAGGGGGACTTTGATCGCTCTTGTCCCCCCCTTCTTAAGGGGGGCTAGGGGGGATCTGGCCTCGGATACAAAGCGAGATTTTTCAACGGTTTCAGGCGATTGTTAACACCAATGGCTTTGAACCCGCCCCAAACCTCAAAATTAAATCCAGTAAAGCCTACTCAGGTTCAAACCAGCGATCGTCCGACTTAATCAAATTAATCAATTCTGCCACACCTTCAGACTCAGGAACCTTCTTAATTTCATCCCGGCCGCGATACAGAGAAATATAACCCGGTTGCTTCCCGACATAGCCATAATCAGCATCAGCCATTTCTCCAGGCCCATTGACAATACAGCCCATAACTGCAATATCCAAACCCGTGAGATGCTTCGTTGCCTCCCTCACTTTGTGCAACACATCCTCTAAGTTAAACAAAGTACGGCCGCAGGAAGGACAAGCAACATACTCAACCATCGTTTTCCGCAATCCCAAGGCTTGCAGAATGCTGTAGCAGACAGGAATCTCCTTTTCCGGGGCTTCTGTCAGCGAGACGCGGATGGTATCGCCGATACCGTCAGCCAACAGCGGTGCGAGGCCAGCCGTGGATTTGATGCGGCCGTATTCGCCATCGCCAGCTTCCGTAACGCCCAAATGCAGCGGGTAATCCATGCCCAATTCGTCCATCCGGTGCGCCATCAAGCGGTAAGCAGCAATCATTACGGGCGCGCGGGAGGCTTTCAGGGAAATCACGATATTGCGGAAGTCCAGGGATTCGCAAATTCTGATAAATTCCAGGGCGGATTCCACCATGCCTTCCGGGGTGTCGCCGTAGGTAAACAGCATCCGTTCGGCGAGGGAACCGTGATTAACGCCGATTCGCAAAGCTTTACCTTGATCTCGCAGGGAAATCACCAGAGGTTCCAGGGTTTCGCGGATTTTTTCGCCAATTTCCGCGAATTCCGCGTCAGTGTATTCGGTTCTGTCGGCTTTGGGCTTCTCGAACACGTAAAGCCCCGGATTGATTCTCACTTTGTCTACGTGTTTGGCGACTTCCAGGGCAATTTTCATCCCGTTGTGGTGGACATCGGCAACCAGGGGCACGGGTTGGTAGGTTTCGTGCAATTTTTGCTTGATTTCGGCTAAAGCTTTGGCGTGGGCCATGCTGGGCACGGTAACGCGGACGATTTCGCAGCCTATCTCGTGCAAGCGCCGAATTCCTGCGACTGATCCGTCGATGTCGAGGGTGTCTTCGTTAATCATCGATTGTACGACGACTGGGTTGCCTCCGCCGATCGTGATGCTGCCGACTTTGACGGGACGGGTTTTGCGGCGTTTGATGCTGGTGTCGAATACTGGTTCGGTTGTGGGGGTTTTAGTTGGATTGGGCAGAGTTTGCATAGTTGATTGGTAGAGTTTTGTTACGAAGGTCTATAAAATTGTGTCTGCTGTTTTTTAGGTTGCCATAGAAATGACCTGTTTGGACAAACAGGTTTCTCGCACTAAAAGCCAACCATCACCGGGAAGCCGAACTGAAGTTGGGCCGGTGGAACTAAACCCAACTGACAAAATACAGTTAAGATACAGGCTAGGCTGAGATAAACCTTGATATTGGTTGGCGGTGAGGGGAATGGTTTGGATGCCGGGCAGGGGTTAAATGGCGATCGGTATATCATTGAAGGCAAGTTAGGTGAGGGTGGCTTTGGAGTCACCTACCTAGCGCAGAAGGCGCAAAACAGGCAGCGGGTTGTGATCAAAACCCTGAAAGATGAATTATTGAGCGATCCAAATTTTGCCCGGTATCGGGACAGATTCCGGGATGAGGCCCTACTGCTATCTTTGTGCAAACATCCGAATATTGTGCAAATAGACAACTATTTCATTGATGGTGATTTGCCCTGTATTGCGATGGAATATGTGGCAGGGGAAGATTTGTGGAAATTGGTAGAAAAGCGCGGTATTCTGTCAGAAACAGAAGCTTTAAACTACATCCGCAAAGTGGGAGAAGCCGTAATAGTAGTTCATGAAAAAGGTTTGCTACATCGGGATATCAAGCCACAAAACATTATGGTACGCGACAATCAAGATGCAGTTTTGATTGACTTTGGTTTGGCACGGGGTTTTATTCCAGATCGCACTCAGCAAATGAGTTTAGGGCTAACACATGGTTTTGCGCCTCCCGAACAGTACGGGGAAATTGGCAGATTTGCTGAGTATACAGATGTTTATGCTCTGGCGGCAACGCTATACTATCTGCTAACGAAAACACCACCAACTGCTGCATTTATGAGGGCTTTAAATCATCCTTTAAAGCCGCCGTTTCAAATTAATCCTAATATTAGCGATGCGGTGCAGCGGGCAATTCTTAAAGGGATGGAAATGGATGAGACAAAGCGCCCTCAGTCGGTGGAAAAATGGTTGGCTATGCTTCCACAAGCCACCGGTAATTGGGGACAAAGAGGGGGTGTTTCGCCAACGATTCCTAGCCCACAGCCAGCGCCACAACCTGTAAATTTAATTTCAGCAAAAGGAGTTGATTATCGTCAACTCGATCGGCTGCTGGCCAGCGGAAAGTGGAAAGAGGCGGATGAGGAAACTGCGAATAAGATGCTGGAGGTAGCGGGGAGAACAGAGGAAGGCTGGCTGAGAAGTGAAGATATCGATCGATTTCCCTGTGCAGACTTGCGAACTATTGACCAACTTTGGGTAAAATACAGTAATGGACGTTTCGGCTTTTCGGTACAGAAACGCATCTATGAAAGTCTGGGGGGAACTGGGAAAGATGATGAGAAAATTTGGAAAGCTTTTGGCGATCGGGTAGGTTGGCGCGTGAATAAAGAATGGTTGTACTACAACGATCTCAAATTTAACACCAAAGCACAAGAAGGGCACCTCCCAAGAATGGGTTTGGGTGTGGGGGGGAGGTTTGGACTGTTGCGGATACGGTGTGGGTGTGGTACTCTTCTCTCGCGTCGAGACTTGTAGAGTGTAACATCTAAGGGTTACAGAACTTTGTTAACTACGGATAGATTAAAGCCACTTGAATAAAATGATAGAAAAAGGTGCAACAAGTGGCAGACCCTTCAATCCCTCGAAAGCTGGCGGAAAGATTCTCAACTTATCTTATCAAAATGTTAAAATTACCGATAAAGGCGTTGGCTTAGTTGAAGCTCATGTTCGCAGATTTAATCCAGTTGGTGAAGCTGAGCTAAGAATGGTTGAAAGGTTAAGAGGTATCACCACCCAAACCCTTGTAGCTGAGCCTGTTGATTTACGCTTTTATACTCACGAGTTACGCGAGTATCTCAGGTATAAAAAGCTTGGCTACCCAACGGGACAACCCGCTGACCCGGATGAGGCTTATGAACTTTGGAACAATGCTCACACAGCTACTCTGGAAGATTATAAGTTAAAAGAAGGATTTGGCGTTTTATTTCATCCGAGCGTAGAGGAATTTTAATGAAAAAATTAACTCAATTAACTCAGCTTGAATTAGTGCTTCTTGAATTAGTAGCTAAAGGTCAAGGAAAGTGGAGTTGGTACGAACTCGCCAATGCACTTTCCCGTCGAGATGTACCGCGAGAACCTGACATGATGGTTGTCTTAAAAAAACTGTCTGCTGATGGCTTGGTTAAACGATATATCGAAATAGGTTCGCCGCGTGACAGATGGGAATTGACGAGGGAAGGATCGATTTTGCTGACAGATGCAACCGCAAATCGGCAACGCGAAAGTATACGTTATGCAATTGCGATTGAAAAAGCCAAAAGCAATTATTCTGCTTACGTTCTAGATTTGCCCGGATGCGTGGCAACAGGTACAACTCTCGAAGAGGTAGAACAGCAAATTAAAGAAGCAATAGTCTTGCACTTGGAAGAGTTGCGACAAGCTGGTTCGTCTATCCCTGAACCGAGGACTTTATGCAAATATGTTGAAGTTTAACTTAGAAACCAAATTTGTAGTTTGCATTAACAATCAAGAGTATCAAGCATCCTTGGAAGTGCGAAAAATCTATCGAATAATACCCGATAATCGCGCTGCGGAACATCAATTAATCCGAGTTGTTGATGAATCCGGCGCAGATTATTTGTATCCAGTCGCGTATTTCGTGCCGATAGAATTGCCGCAAGCCGTAGAAGCAGTATTTGCATAGACAATGGTTCTATAGGGGCGGGTTCACCAACATTTCTGTCTATCAATAACAATCTCAATAAACCCGCCCCGCCCAATTAATTACTCAAATTGATGGGGCATTTATCGGTAATCCGGTGGGGTGGGGGCGGGTTTACAATATTTTTTGTTGTGCTCGATAAATTTAGGTGAACCCGCCCCTTGTATCTTGAAAGAGACAGGTGAGAGAACCACAGACCGCAGCATTGAACCGCAGATACGGTTGTAATCGAACCGCAAACACGGT
>JARCMA010000590.1 GCA_030248405.1 Microcoleus sp. MP8IB2.171 | reverse complement strand
GGCGAGTAAATTGCCCGAAGGTGCGATCGCCACCGAGTACACCGTACCCGAATGTCCCTTCAGACTGCTCAACAACTCCCCCGTCTGCAAATTCCAAATATTAATCGTATTATCATCGCAGCCACTAACCAAAGTCAAACCGTCCCCACTGATAGCAACCGAATCGCCCCGACTCACATAATTCTGCAAAATATGCAGCGCCTCATTCGTTCCTAAATTCGTTACACCCTTTCCCTTCGCATAATTAGTATTTAAAATCCGCAACAAACTGCCCGTGTGCAAATTCCGCAGCTTAATCGTATAATCATTGCTCACGCTAGCAAGAATCTGACCGTCTGGGGCGATCGCCACAGAATTCACCCCAACATTCAACCCCGAAAGAGTCCGCAGCAACTTGCCACTTTCCACATCCCAAACCTTGCTCGTCGCATCCGAACTGCCACTCGCCAATATTTTACCGTCCGGGCTAAAAACCACCGCATTCACATTGTCAGAATGACCCCTCAAAGTCCGCAGCAACTCACCACTCCGCAAATTCCAAAGCTTAATCGTATTATCAGCCCCGCCACAGCTAGCAATTACCAGGCGCTTGGGGTTAATCGCCACCGAATTTACCTCCATAGAATGTCCCGGAAAAGTACACAGCAAATCACCGTTGTGCAAATTCCAAAACTTAATTGTTTCGTCCGAACTGCCGCTGACCAACATTTTTCCGTCATAGCTAATAGCAACGGAATTTACGCGATCGGAATGTCCCGTCAGAGTGCCAATTAATTCCGCTGTTTCTAAATTCCAAATCTTAATAGTTTTATCCCAACTACCGCTAGCCAGAATTTTGCCGTCAGGGCTAATCGCCAGAGAATTCACAAACGATGAATGTCCCGGCAGCGTATATACACACCGCCATTTCTGATGTTTTAATTTGTGAGCTAATTCCTTCACCCGCTTAGATACCGCCTCAGCTTCCTCTCTGCGTTTGAGTTCAGCCTCCTCCAAACGCTGGCGTTCCGCCCTAGCTTTCGCCTCTCGCAGCGCCAGCCGCCGCATCTCTCCCTTATAGACTATTCGCTGCTGCTCCTGAATTTCTTTAAGAGTTTCAATATACGGTTGGGCCCAATCTTTAGAAAACCATTCCTGAGCAAATTCCCCCTCTAATTTAAATAACTGAGGTTCGTGAGTAAAATCGATATTTAAATAATACAAATCAGCTAAAAAAGCCGCCAATAACTTGTGAATAGTCACAATTATTTGCCTAATAATCCGCAGGCTCAGCTTTTTGTCTTTCCCCTCAGCCTCCAACTGGTGATAAACCTCTTCCCAATTCCAAGGCTGCATCGCCACTAGAGAAACGCTCTGATTGATGACTCCCCAAAAACCAACATGAAAATTAACTTCATAATCGCTGATATCGCTGTACAGTATAGCTGTCGGTACGGGAGACAACACAGTCTGCAACCGCTCCACATCAATATCAGAAATCGATTTTTTGAAATAGTCTCCGTAAAACTGAACCGGGCACAAATCTCCATGGGGGGGGTAGTGCTGGTTCAAAAAAGCTCTTAACTTAGCCGGCAGCTCGATATTCAGATTGTGGCGAAACGAATCAGGGCAATCTTGGCTAATTTTTGCGGGAGCAACTAACAGCAGCAATCGGTGCTGTTGCTGCTGCAAAATCTGTTCAGTTTCCTGCCTGCTCAAATTAGAAAACCAGTTGTCCCTGTCCCAAATAGTTTGAATTTCGGTCAGTTTCACTCGAATTGCTTCTGATTGAAACTCCCGCATTAAGTCGCGGCAAAGCCGGCTAATTGCCCGCTTATCTCTTACTTCTTGTGCCTTAATTCGATTAGCCCGTTCTTCCTTTGCCCATTCTTCTGCGTCGGCGAGCGCGATTAATTCTTGTTCTCTGGCCTGCTGACGCTGCAAATATCTCACTTGTGCTTTAATCCAGCGAGGGTCTTTTTTGATTTGCTGGTTTAAAGCTGAAGAACCAGACGGCTCAATTTCTGCATAGCGTTCGTTGACAGCGCTTGCTCCCAATCTTTCTCCCAATTCAGAGGCTACAGGCTTCAACAGTTCAATTAGGGTGTCTGAGACTGGGCGGGGTAAGGACATACCAGTTAAAACTTTTTCTTAGTTAAGGGCGATCGCGCGAGTCAGGCATATCTCGCTGGGGCGGGGACTCTTGGCAGGGCTATTACATTTGGGCGATCGGCCGATGGTAGTCGTAGGGCGTATCGTGCAGCCGCGCAAGTTGACCACCTTAACTCAATAATACTATTTATACACTTTACATTTTACCCCAAATCTGGCTCGAAAGCACCGAGGGAAAAGACATCAGGATATGCGATCGACCCTGAGTTCCCCCAATTTGTTTTTTTTGTTGCCTTTTGACTCGCTCTTGTCTATAATCGTACTTCACAACCATAATTACGGTATTCCGACCTAATAACCGTACTTTCACTAGAGGAATAAATATAATGAGTCCGTGGCAACGCCTAACTCAACACCTTCACTGGCTGCAACAGCCACCAGCCAGCACAAATCAATCATTTACGGCGCTGAAAAGATTTGTGTCGCTATTTTTAGTGGGAATAACTTTAAGTCTGGCCGTTGCATCCTGCGGCCAGGGAACCACCAACAACCCCGCAACCAGTCCAGGCGGTGCTAGCCCAGCAGCCAACAAAGGTAATGTAGAATTAACCCTAGTATCCTTCGCCGTCACCAAAGCCGCCCACGAAGCCATAATTCCCAAATTCGTAGAACAATGGCAAAAAGAAAAAGGCCAAACCGTCACCCTCAACCAAAGCTACGGCGGTTCCGGTTCCCAAACTCGGGCAGTAATTGACGGTTTAGAAGCAGACATCGTACACCTCGCCCTCGCCTTCGACACTCAAAGAATCGAAAAAGCCGGACTAATTCAACCTGGGTGGGAAAAAGAAGTTCCCAACGAAGGCATAGTCAGCAAATCCGTAGCAGCAATAGTTACCCGCGAAGGCAATCCCAAAGGCATCAAAACCTGGGAAGATTTAAGCAAAGATGGAGTAAAAGTGATTACTGCCGATCCCAAAACATCAGGCGTTGCCCGCTGGAATTTCCTCGCACTTTGGGGCTCGGTTGTTAAAACCGGAGGAGACGAAACCAAAGCATTAGACTTTACTAGCAAAGTCTACAAAAACGTCCCGATTCTGACTAAAGATGCCCGCGAAGCCACTGATGTATTTTTCAAACAAGGGCAAGGCGACGCCTTAATTAACTACGAAAACGAGATTCTTCTGGCAGGTGAGAAAGGCGAAAAACCGACTTATAGTATTCCCGACGTGAATGTGTCGATCGACAATCCCATTGCCATTGTCGATAAAAACGTTGATAAACACGGTACTCGCGAAGTCGCCGAAGCATTTGTCAAGTTTCTCTACACCCCAGAAGCTCAGCGAGAATTTGCCAAAGCAGGCTTCCGCCCAGTAGATGCGACAGTAGCGGCGGAACCGGAATTTGCCCAAAAATTTCCGCCCGTCAAAAACCTATTTACAGCTCAAGACTTAGGAGGTTGGGGAGAAATAGAGAAGCAATTCTTCGCTGACGGAGCTGTTTTTGACAAAATTCAAGGTTCAATTAGACAGTAAAAAACAGAATGCCCTGATCCCCGACTTCCCCGAAGTTGTCGGGGCTCTAAAAGATTCACTATTCTTGACAACTCAAAACTATTGACTTATGGCTGGATCATCTGCAATCAGTAACCCTCAATCTCCGATCGAAAATATCAAAAGGGCGATCGGCAAAATCACATTACCTTGGGGCATCACCCTAGGCTACCTCAGCTTAATGCTATTGCTCCCAGTTGCAGCAATGCTGCTGAAAGCCAGCACAGCAAACCCCGCCGAATTTTGGAAAATTGCCACCAGTCCGATCGCCCTTTCTGCCTACGATGTCACCTTCTTTACGGCATTAATTGCGGCATTAATTAACGGAGTATTCGGCACATTGATCGCCTGGGTTTTAGTCCGCTACGACTTTCCCTTAAAACGGATTATAGATGCAGTCGTCGATTTGCCTTTTGCACTGCCTACCTCCGTTGCCGGTTTAACTCTCGCCACAGTTTACAGCGATAACGGCTGGATTGGTTCGCTTTTTGCACCTTTGGGAATCAAGATATCCTTTACTCGCTTGGGCGTAGGTATAGCGATGATATTTATTTCCTTGCCATTTATAGTGAGAACCGTACAGCCAGTTTTAAACGAGATGGAAAAAGAAATCGAAGAAGCAGCTTGGTGCTTAGGTGCTTCTCAATTTGAAACCTTCTGGCGAGTAGTTTTGCCGCCGCTATTTCCGTCTATTTTAACCGGAGTTGCCCTCGGATTTTCGCGAGCGGTTGGCGAGTACGGCTCTACTGTAATTGTAGCTTCTAACATACCGTTCAAAGATTTAATCGCCCCCGTTTTAATTTTCCAAAGGTTGGAACAGTACGACTATGCAGGAGCAACAGTTATCGGCACTGTCATGTTAGCTATTTCCCTGGCAATGCTGTTCGCCATTAATCTATTACAAGCATGGAGAAGACGCTATGACGGCTAATATCAATTCACCCGCTGGTTACAAATTTCCGCCCGCAGGTTCTAGTCGGCGTCAGGAAAAAGCTTGGGTAAAACCAACTTTAATCGGAATTGCGATCGGCTATCTCGCTCTTGTCTTATTTATCCCTACTCTCAACGTTTTTTATCAAGCTTTCAGAAAGGGATTTGAGCCATTTTTTTCTAACTTAACATCGCCAGATTTTCTGCACGCAGCGCAACTTACCCTGGTGATTTCTCTGATTGTCGTGCCTGTAAATACAGTATTCGGTTTGTGTGCAGCCTGGGTAATTGGCCGCAACAAATTTCGGGGCCGCACGCTATTAATCAGCCTTTTAGACGTGCCTTTTGCCATCTCTCCCGTAGTTGCAGGTTTAATGATTGTACTGCTTTACGGTCGGCTGGGATGGTTCGGGCCGTGGCTGGAGGCGGCCAATATCAAGGTTATTTTTGCCTTCCCTGGGATGGTGCTAGCTACTGCTTTTGTTACCTTGCCTTTTGTGGCGCGCGAAGTGATTCCTGTTTTGGAAGAAGTGGGAACAGATCAAGAAGAGGCGGCGAAAACTTTGGGAGCAAATGACTGGCAAATTTTCTGGAATGTCACGCTTCCGAGTATTCGGTGGGGATTACTTACGGAGTAATTTTGACCAATGCTAGAGCAATGGGAGAATTTGGAGCCGTCTCTGTGGTGTCGGGAAATATTGCTAAAAAAACGCAAACTTTGCCTTTGTTTGTAGAGGATGCTTACAAGCAGTACGCGACACAAGCCGCATTTTCGGCTGCGGTAGTTCTCGGTCTTTTAGCAGTTGTTACCCTCGTGCTTAAGGAGATTTTAGAACGAAAAACTAGGATCAAAGAAGTTGAAGAATAATCACCATTCATGAGGCTTTAGGGTGCGAACTTGTTAGTCATTAGTATGGTGCGACGCTATCGACAATCTGGTTGGAAGCTCGAAAATCTCACAGCTCCGCACTCTACAAGATATTGGTGCAAAATGTAAACTGAAACAAACATTAGGAGGCCCAAATGTTAGATCACAACACTAGCGAATCTCAATTTGAGGCGATCGGCAATTTTCACAAAACCCAAGAATCAGATATTCCCAAATCTGATAGTGGTGACAACAGACCAACTCAAACCCGCATTCGCATTCGTATTCCTAAAGAATACCATCAGGAACCTGTCATTTCTCACCTGATTTCTGAATACGGTTTGACGGTAAATTTTAATGCCGCTTTGTTGGGTGTTAAAACTTTAGATGACGGTTGGTTTGACTTGGAACTTAACGGTACAAGTAAACAGATTGAAACGGCTCTGATTTATCTCAATGATTTAGATGTGGAAATCTGGAGCAATTCCAATAATCCCGATGAAGAAACTTGGTAATTAGTCACTCCAGGAGGCAGAAACCGGGAAGAGGAGTTAAGATTCTGGACTGCAAAGCAGAATTTTCTTTCCTCTTCGCGGTTTATTGAGTCTAATAGTCTCCAGGAATGTTAGTCATGAGTCAGCCTATCTATTCCTGTAAAATAACCGTTATCAAGGTTCTAGTGAGGAATGCAAGCCTTCATAAAACTCAGAGGACTTGCATTCCTTACTACCAACCAATTTGATTGGGGTTGTTCGTTAGCGAAGCTTGCAGAAGACGATCGCACATACAGATCCTTCAGCAGCCAACAACTACCTAATAATATCAGCTTACAGCTAATAACCGTGACTGATGACTCTTGATTAACAAATATCGATCGCCCTCAGTTAATTATTAGATTGACAATTTTTATCAAATCTGGTATATTCTCCATGTTTGGGAAATTCAAAAATAGCACGCAACTCTTTTCAAAGATTTTTGTAACAGCCGGAACAATATCCCCCTTTAAAACTTCTAAACAATCAAACTAAGTCATTTATGCTGGTAAAGCATAAAAAAAGTTTTTGTCAATATTTTTTGATTGATAAAAATTAAGGGCGATCCTGTGAGTTGGCGCAGTCCCCGTAGGAGGCGGCTTCGCTAACGATCGGCACCGACGCAGGAAAAAGCTCGATCGCTGGTGTGCGGGGTTTGTGATATGAATTTGATGTGTGCGTGTACCAGAGGAATTTAATCGTGGAACTTTATAAAGAACCGAAACACCAGATAGTTTTTGCAGATTCACAAGTTACAGATTGGGCAAGCTTAACAGAAACTGTAAATCCAGATACAGAAGTTATTATTCTCAAGGGCGATCGCGACGGCATCGAGCAAATCGGCGAAACACTCAAACAGCGGAAAAACATTGCAGCCGTCCACATTTTGTCTCACGGCGCAGCCGCCAGCTTGCAACTGGGGGGCACAGAGCTTAATCTCAGCAACATTGAAAGCTACCGCAATTATTTAGAAACATGGTTTGCTTTGCCAGCAGCCGAAGCAAACTCGAACTCTTCAATTACAGCTAAACCGGAAATTCTACTTTACGGTTGCAACGTCGCCGCCACAGAAGCAGGTGTCGCCTTCGTCCAAAGGCTGAGCCAGCTCACCGGGGCAAATATTGCCGCTTCCGATAACTTGACCGGCAGTGCGGCACTGGGTGGAGACTGGGTGCTGGAAGTGACTACGGGCAAAATAGAAACACCTTTGGCATTTTCGGCTGAGGTGAGAGAAGCTTACAGCGGCGTTTTAGTCGCCACATTTGGCGAACTGCGGGATGCGATAACTCTGGCTAACGCTTTGCCCAATGCAGACACGATTGCCATCACAGGCAACATCACCTTCGGGCCCGGACAGGTTCTGCCCAGGATTTCCACCCCTATCACCTTTACCGGCGGGGGTTTCGCCCTAAATCTCGGCAATAACCGGGGCTTCTTCATCGACAGCGCCACTACCCCAGTTACATTTTCCAACCTGACAATTACCGGTGGCATCTCTACAGGCGCTGCGGGCACAGGTGGCGGTGGCGGTGCAGCCGGCATGGGAGGCGCACTATTTATTAACAGTGGCACTGTCACAGTTAACAGCGTG
>JARCMA010000589.1 GCA_030248405.1 Microcoleus sp. MP8IB2.171 | reverse complement strand
TTAAGTGATATACTGTGAACAAGTCAAAAGCCAGCGTCATCCCTAGGAAAGTTCGTCGCTGGCTTATGGCCCCTAATAAACAAGGAGGCAATCTCTATGGTACAGCCTGGAAGCGACGAGAGCGAATATACTCGCGGCTATCAACAAGCTTTGGATGACTTTGGCGTGACGCAACTGCTGTCACGCATTCGCTGCTATTCGGATGACGATTTTGAGGTCGATCGCGCGCAGTTGACTCAGCAAGAGCTCGAAAGCTTGGTGGCGATGGTAATTGAGCGCGTGGCGGCGAATATTAAGGGTAGCGCGATCGCCCGTTATCTCAACATTCTCAGAAATGCTAATTCTCCGATTGTGGGTGGCGATCGCAATTCTTGGGCGATCGTGCGGATTTTGCCGAATGCTCAGCATTACACAATTGCTCGTTTTGTCAACCGCCAAGATGCGGACGATCGTTTGAGGGCTTTGTGTCGGTTTGTTCCTGATGGAGTGTTTGAGGTTGTGTGGGTGCGAGCTTAATTAACAAATACAATTGAAGAGCGATCGGCTATCATAATACCTAGATACTATTAAAAAACGATGGCTGCCAAAGACCGATTTCATGATGCTGTTAAACAAGCTCTCTTGAAGGAGCAGTGGGTAATTACGGCAGATCCGCTGATCCTCAAGATAGATCGGGTGAAGTTTGAGATCGATTTAGCAGCAGAAAAAGTCTTTGCCGCAGAAAAGGCTGGACAAAAGATTGCTGTTGAAATCAAAAGTTTTTTGAATCCATCAGCGGTGACAGACTTTCATTCAGCGTTAGGACAGTTTTTGAACTACCGCTTAGGATTGCAAATGAATGAACCAGATCGAACTCTGTATCTGGCAATTCCTCTCGATATATTTGAATCATTTTTTCAAGAAAGATTCACTCAGGAAGCTGTCAGACAGTATCAAGTGAAGTTAATCGTCTACGAACCAGTGCAGGAGGTAATCATCGAATGGAAAGAATAGAGCAGTACCGCCAATTTATCCGCCAGTTGCTAACCACTCATGCCACAGTCGATCAAAATTCAGATTTGGATGTTGAATGTCAGCTTGTGTTCGATACAGAACAAGACCATTACCAAATTTTAGACGTTGGCTGGGAGGGATACAAGCGAATTTATAACTGTTTCATTCACTTAGATATCAAAAATGGTAAAATCTGGATTCAACGCAATATGACAGAAGCCGATTTAGGACAAGAATTAGTTGATATGGGAGTACCCAAAGAGGATATTATTTTAGGGCTGCATCCATCTTACAAGCGCCCATATACTGGCTATGGAGTTGCTTAGGAAATACGTAAGGTTCCCCGGAGCAGAAAAACCTGTGGAAATCGAAATAATCAATGTCTGACGCACCCTAAAAGTTGATTTAACTGCGCCGGTAGTCAGAAACCGGGTTTTTTACGAAAATCTTTGGTTGTAGCCGACAGATGAGCTAAAAACCCGGTTTCTTTGGTTTTGGGCGATCGCCCCACAGCGATTTTATTTGGGCGGTTGAGAAGGTGCGGGACTGAGTATCAGCAATTGATCGCCGGATTGACTTTGTTGAACCGCAACTACTGGAGGGCGAGCGTTAGGGTCTTTTTGCTGTTCATTCGTTAAAGCGGGGAACAGATAAATCCAGTTTCCTCTTTGCAAAAGCAACCGCCAAATTCTTGGTTCCTTGGAGTTAGTAGCATCCGTGTCTGTCTTGCCTACTAAATCATCAAATAAACCTTTATCGCCAATAATTTTATAGTCTTTATAGTCTTGAGAAGAAGGGTTTTCAAACACATTTTCAAGTTTTCTTCCTAAAGCAATGTGGTCTTGTTTGGTGATTAAAGTGACAGCCGGTAAAGCAGAATTATCGCTGGCATCGCGTCGCCCATCGGCAATTCCTTGGTGGTAAGCTGACCAGAACAAAACCAGCAATACCCAACTGATGATAATAATTTCGTCAACGAGCGATCGCAGTAATTTTATCGAGTTATATCTATTGATATTAAATCGCTGCCAAGACTTCAAGAAGCGAAGCAGCAACCATAATCTTCTTGTGCGAGCATAGAAACGCCACCGTCGAGTTCTCCGATTGATTGTAGTAGCAAATTTATGGTTTATACTATTGACTAGCCACAAACTTTGGTAGATTGCAAAGGCTGTGAGCAGAAGCGCGATCGCACTTTTGAATATCGTCGGCCCATCAGCTAAAAAAACCTGAAGTGGCACCATAAAAAACGATTCGACTGGTAAATCGAGAGTCGTTATCTGTATCTGAAAAAAGTAAAAATACGACCAGCGATAAATCCAGCCCGTGAAAAAAAGGGCGGCACCAAGCAAGCCAACAACACTGGCAAAGTTGCCTAAGACATTCGATTCGGGAGTAGGTTGGGGAGTAGCGGACACGGAATCACCTTCAAGGGATGTGAAGTATAATTTTATAATGGTAGCGGGTTAACGCTTACCCTTGAAGGGGGTTTAGGGGGACTATGAAACGCAAAACACTTTCTTTTTTAGTTGTAGCACTTTTTACAGTAACGGCGGGTATGGCGGCACAAGTCAATGCTGCCAGTCAGGAAGTCCATAAACCAAATTTGCCATCTGTACAAGCACAGGCTAAGGCCAGCCAGTCCATACCCGTAGCCTTGCCCATAAAGGCAGAAATTGTGATGAAAGGGGGCGGCATAAGAGACGGTAAAGTTGTACAGATTGATGAGAAAGGGCAAAAATTATGGATACAGGGAGAAACGGATAAGAAATCGCTCCCTTTGAGTCAAGTTGAGAAAATCGTGTTTCCCAACAATGCGGTGGTTTATCGCGCTAATGGAGGGCCGATTGTTCGGGGCGAACTCCCGCCAGCGACTAGCACTCAAGCTAAATGGAATGGCATTCCCATGAGTGCTTTTGAGATGAAGGATGCTGCTAAAGGTCAAGCTGAGGTTAAATTGGGGCCGCCTGTAGTGAGTCGGGGGCAATTGCGCGGGATTTTGGGAGTCGCAAAAGATCGGCAATTTGTCGTTGATGAAATGCAGTTTGACGTGCAGAAAAAGACGATGACAATTAAAGCAACTCCGTATTGAGTCCATTGCGGGGCCAGAAACCGGGTTTTTTACGAAAATATTTCGTTGCAGCCCGCAGATTCGATAAAAACCCGGTTTCTTTGGTCGGAGTGTGTAAACCCTGTAGAATTAAAATACAAACTCTCTTTACTAAAACCGATGGAAACCATCAATCTTAAAGAAGAAGCCCTGAGTTTAATTGATAAATTGCCTGACAACTTTACCTGGAATGACCTAATATCCGCAATTTATCTCAGACAAAGGATGCAATCTCAAACAATTCACATTCAAGGCATCAAAACAGAAGTTGAACTAGAAACTTTAGATGAAGTTGCAGAATCTTCGCCTAAACTGAGCAGATTTGGGAGCGATCGAGGACTAATTACAATTTCTGATGACTTTGATGAGCCTCTGGAGTTGTTGCCATCGCCGCTGGTCGATCGCCTGCTTGAAAAAGCTAAGGAATTGACTAATGTATCTGCCGAACTAGCAGAAATCATTGCTATCATTGACAGAGAACGCGCTCTAGATAAGAGGGAGATATAACACAATACGGTTTACTTAAGTTTTGTTTGTCATTGCGAGCGTCCTCGCGAAGCAATCGCAGGGTCTGTTTGTCACATCGTTTTTCCCGGTGTACTGTCTTAAGTCAGCCGTATTGAGATATAACTATGCAAATCAAAGGCATCAAACGGGGTAACATTATTGAAATTTCAGAAAGCCTGAACATTCCTGATGGTTCAGAAGTTCTGATTGAGGTGCCGGACGCTCCGCGAACAAGCAATGAGGAAAGGCTGAAACGTTTACATCAAATATTCGGAGCTTGGAAATACGAGACTGAACTGGGAGAGATTTTTGCCGAAATTGATAGAGAGAGGCATAGTTATTTTGGCAGACCAATAGACTTTTTGAACGATTAAAGGATTGGTTAATTTGATGAGGAGAAGTAGGTAAGGTAATGAAACGAATTATTATCAGTGTTTTGGCTTTGGGTGTTTGTCTGACTCCTCTGACTGTGCCGGTGATGGTGCAACCTAGTTGGGGGCAAAGTCAAAATTCACAGGTTCAAGAAGTAGAGAGACTTATAGAGCAAGCATTAAAACAGCAACAGCAAGGACAATCCCGACAGGCAATAGAAACATGGCAGCAAGTTCTAGCCTTTGGACGACAATTAAAAATTAGGGAAATTGAAGCTTTAGCACTGCGTAACGTTGGCTTTGTTTACAACAGTATCGAACAACCAAAAGAGGCATTAAAGTATCTCTACCAAGCTTTACAAATTATCCAGGAAGTGCGCGAGCGTTTGGGGGAAGCTTTGACTTTAAATGATATTGGTGGGAGCTATTTAAGCATCGGACAACCACAAGAGGCATTGAAATACTTCAACCAAGCTTTGCCAATTACGCAGGAGGTACGCAATCTCCGGGGCGAATCTGCTACTTTAAATAATATCGCTTTAGTTTACAATAGTATTTCTCAACCGCAAGAGGCACTAAAATACTTTAAGCAACGTCTATCCATTTTGTGGCAATTGGGAGATCGAACTGGCTTAGCTACTACTTTGAATGATATCGGTAGAGTCTATAAAAGCATCGGACAAAAGCAAGAGGAATTGAAATATTATAACCAAGCCTTACCAATTTTGCGGGAATTGAACGATGGCAAGGAAGAAGCTAATACTTTGAATAATATAGGTTTAGTTTATGACAGTATTTTTCAACTACGGGAGGCACTGAACTACTATAACCAAGCTTTACTAATTAGACAAAAACTGCGCGATCGCAAGGGTGAAGCAACTACATTAAATAATATTGGCTTGGTATACAATAACATCGGGCAACATCAAGAAGCATTGAAATACTTTAATCAGAGTTTGTTAATTTTACTGGAATTAAAGGATCGGAAGGGGGAAGGTGGTATATTGAATAATCTAGGTTTAGTGTACCACAGAAAATCTCAAGCACAAGAAGCATTGAAATACTACAATCAAGCTTTACAGATTCGGATTGAACTAAACGATCGCGAAGGTCTTGCTAATACCTTGAATAATATCGGTGGAGTTTACCACAGCATTTCTCAAGCACAAGAAGCATTGAAATATTTTAACCAAGCTTTACCAATCAGGCGGGAAGTCCGCGATCGTGTGGGGGAAGCTGTTACTTTGAATAATATCGGTGGAGTTTACGACAGCATTTCTCAACCACAAGAAGCATTGAAATATTTTAACCAAGCTTTACCAATCACGCGGGAATTCCGATATCGCGTGGGGGAAGCTGTTACTTTGAATGGTATTGGTGCAGTCTACGACGCAACTGCTAAACCGGAAGAAGCTTTGAAATATTATAACCAAGCATTGGAAATTCAGCTAGAAGTGGACGATCGCGCAGGGCAAGCTGTTACTTTGACCAATATTGGAGGAGTATACAAAAAAATCGGACAACCGGAAAAAGCTTTGAAATACTTTGAACAAGCTTTACCAATTACGAGAGAACTGGCAGATAGTGTGGTAGAAGGTGCTACTTTGAATAATATTGGCGTAGTCTACACCAGTATGTCACAACCACAAAAGGCTTTGAAATACTTTAAGCAAGCTTTATTAATTACGCGGGAAGTCCGAGGACGTCACGGTGAAGCTTCTATTTTGAATAATATCGGTTTAGTTTACAACAACATCTCCCAACCACAAGAAGCTTTGAAATACTATAATCAAGCTTTGCCTATTAGCCAGGAAGTGGCAGATCGCACAGGTGTTGCTACTACTTTAAATAATATTGGTGGAGTTTATGACAGTATTTCTCAACCACAAGAGGCTTTGAACTATTACAAGCAAGCTTTGCCAATTCTGCACGAAGTAGGCGATAGCGCAGGCGTTGCTACTATATTAAATAATATCGGCTTTGTCTATCGAGATACTCAGAAACCGACTCAAGCGATCGACAATTGGGAGAAATCCGTGCAAATTACTTTAGAAATGCGGAGTGGTTTACAGCGAGAAAATCGCCAAAAGTTTTTAGAAGGTGAAAGAGGAAGCGCGATCGCCCTGACATCCCTCCTCATCGACCAAAACCAACCCGATCGCGCTTTCCAATGGGTCAACATCGCCACCACAGCAGACCTCGCCGACTACACCCGCCTCATCAACGCCAAAGTCGCCAATCCCCAAGCACAAAAAGCAATAGACGAATGGAATCAAAAAAATCAACAACTGCAATACCTCCAGCGCCAACTCCAAGACAAATTCTCAGAAAATCTCTCCCGACAAATGCGGGAATTAGAAACAGAAGTCAACCTCAAAGCAGAAGAAATCTCCCGCAGTTTCCCAGAAGTCGCCGAACTCTTTGAAACCAAACCCAAAGACATCGCCCAACTGAAAGCAAGCATCCCACCCGGAACCGTTGTCATTCAACCAGTCTTACTCACAAATGTCAAAAATGTTCCCAATACGATCGCCATATTTGTCTTGACAAAAGACAGTTTAAGTGTTAAAAAAATTGCGATAAACCCTGAAGAATTCGACAAACTCATCACTCAATACCGCGAACAACTGTCAAGCGAAGGCAAAGGTCACAAAGAAACTAGCCGCAAACTATACGACATCCTGATTCGCCCAGTAGAAGACCAAATACAGGCATTCTCTCCCAAACAATTGAGCATCATCGCCACAGGAAAATTGCGTTATATCCCGTTTGAAGCCCTTTACGACCAGCAAACCGAGAAATACTTAATCGAGAAATATCCCGTCAACTATCTCACCCGCATTTCTACCCGGTCGATTCCCGATTCCACATTACAAGGCGGCATCTTAGCATTAGGAAATCCCGTCCCCCGCAAGCCGCAAAACCTACCCGGTTCCGAAGCAGAAGTGAGAAATATCGCTCAATTATTCCCCGGCAGTTCCGCCTATATCGGCAATGCCGCCACCCTCGCTCAGTTCAAAACCCAAGCACCCCGCTTTCCCTTTCTGCACCTAGCAACTCACGGCTGCTTCCAACCCGAAGGCTGTCAAAAATTGGACATGAAAGCAAATACACTGCTATTTGCTGACACTCAATTCAATATTGCCGATGCCGCGTTATTAGGATTGCAAAACACCAGACTCCTCACCTTAAGCGCGTGTCAAACAGCTTTGCAATCGAATTCCAACGGCGAAGAAATATCGGGAATTGCCTATATTTTTGAGCGTGCGGGTGCCAATGCTGTGATGGCGAGTCTCTGGAGTGTTGATGATTCAGCTACTAAAGAATTGATGGTGGCATTTTATCAAAATATCAGTAAAGGGATGAGCAAAGGGGAAGCTTTGCGGGAAGCTAAATTGAGTCAAATCACTCGCCATCCTTATTATTGGTCGCCGTTTATTTTAATTGGTGATGCGCGGTAGTTATAGCAGTTGACAGTTGACAGTTGACAGTGAAGTTAATTGTTTATGAACCAGTGCAAGAGCATTGGTGTCAACTTAATGTTAAACATAGTGCCGGTCTTCTGTCTAGCGATTAAGGCCAGATCCCCCCTAACCCCCCTTAAAAAGGGGGGTTAGGGGGGATCTGTCTTAAGTAAACCGTATTGTGCTATAAACTAGAGATACAAAGGTTTTTAGGCTTAAGTTGACACCAATGGTGCAGGAGGTAATCATTGAATGGAAAGAATAGAACAGTACCGCCAATTGATCCGCCAACTCTTAACCTCCCATGCCAGTATTGATAATAATTCAGACTTGGATGTTGAATGTCAGCTTGTGTTCGATACAGAACAAGACCATTACCAAATTTTAGATGTGGGCTGGGAGGGATACAAACGGATTTATAACTGTTTCATTCACTTAGATATCAAGGATGGTAAAATTTGGATTCAACGCAACATGACAGAAGCTGATTTAGGACAATAATTAGTTGATATGGGAGTACCCAAAGAGGGTATTATTTTAGGACTGCATCCACCTTACAAGCGTCCGTATACTGGTTATGGAGTTGCTTAGAAAAACCGGGTCAAACCCTTAGTCCGGCAGGGGTTTAAACCCCTGCCTCAAAGCTGAAGTCCTCTAAAGAGGACTGATGATTTCTTGAGTCCTCTTTAGAGGACTTTCGCTATTAGACAGGGGTTTAAACCCCTGGCGGTCTTTCGGGTGAAGCTGATACTAATGTGCCCCTACAAGCGCCCACAAAGCCAATCCGCCGCCCCTTCCCCTCGCGGCAATTATCCCATCTTCTATCAAAAAATATGTAAAAAAAGCCTGTTTCCCCACACTCAAACTAAAAAATTCCGCCTCCCGCGATTCACCAGCGCGAATAAATCCTTGATACACAGTTTTACCCAACAATTTCACGGTAATTCTGGTAAAATCAAAAGCTAAAATATTCTTATTTACCAAAAACTTAGTCGGCCCGGAAAGAGTTAGTTCGATCGCCCCAACTCGCACAGAATTCTCCACTTTGCCCGTTTCTCCAAGCGTTTCCCCTTCCGTAACAGGTTCTACCGAGTAAGCAATTTGGATTTTTGCCACCCACTCAGGAATGTAACGTCCCGCACCTAACACAATTCCTGCTTTTTGTCGAGTCTTTTTTGTGCCGGTGATAAAGCACAAGCGCCAATTGCCGATTAACTGCTCGAAAGAATAGCGAATTTTATTTTGTTTCGCGCTTTTCTCAGCTTCTAGGAGGGCGGCGACTACGGCGGCGGAAGATGGTTTGGAATTTGATTTAGTGGCTTGTTCGAGAACAGATATGTTTTCCATTTAACTAACTATAACAGGAATTTACTAGGCTTAATCGAAGATATTTAGCAACAGGCAAGATGCCTGTTCCACAAGAAAGAGAGAGATTGATTGTGGGGTAGGCATCTTGCCGGCCTCTGCTACGTATTTTTAAATCTGGTTTCAAAACTTTGATAATATTGGTTAAATACGACCAATATCTGTCAGTATAGAAGTACATAGTTCGATCGATCGCAAAAGAGGCCACCGTGCAACCCGTAGACTTTACAACTTTAACCGCCACTTGCAGCGAACTGCGAGCCAAATGGCTGCCAGCGCGCTTAGAACAAGTCTACCAGCGCGATCGATTTACCGTGTCCCTAGCCCTCCGCACCATGAAAGGGCGCGGCTGGATTGACCTTTCCTGGCATCCTGTGGCCGCCCGCATCTGCGTCGGCGACTCCCCGCCCCGAATTCCCGACACCTTCACCTTCAGCGAACAACTGCGCCACCAACTCAGCGGCTTAGCCTTAGTTTCCATCGCCCCCGTCTCCCCTTGGGAAAGAGTCATCGACTTGCAATTCGCCAAACGTCCGGGCGAACCAGCCCTCTGGCATCTCTACGCCGAAATCATGGGCAAATACAGCAATGTCATCCTCACCGCCGAAGATAATCTGGTTGTCACCTGCGCCCACCAAGTCAGCGCCAAACAGTCCAGCGTCCGCCCCATCCAAACCGGGCAACCCTACGAATTGCCCCCGTCTTTGACCGATGCAGTGCCGAGTTTGAGCGAATCTCTCGATCGCTGGCAAGAACGAATTAGCCTGGTTCCTGGGCAATTAAAGACCAATCTGTTGAAGAATTACCGAGGGTTGAGTAAAGCCTTAGTTGTGTCCATGATTCGATCGGCAAATCTCGACCCCGAACAATCCACCGACAGCCTAAATCCCCACCAATGGCAGCAACTATTCCAGCGCTGGCTGTACTGGCTGCAATGCCTAGAAAACTCCAAATTCCAACCAAGTTTTACCCCCGAAGGCTACAGCGTCATCGACTGGCCAAAACCCGACGAAAAACAGCCAAATCCTGCCAACGAATCTAACTCCCTCAATCCGTTAAATCCGCTACAAAATCCGCTGCCGAACTGTTCCGTCCAAGAAATACTCAACAGTTACTATACAGGCGAAATCAACCAACAAGTATTCGCCCAACTGCGGCATCAACTTACCCAAAAACTCAACAACGTCCTCGCAAAACTGCGCCTCAAAGCCAACACATTTAAAGAACGATTGCAGCAATCCGCAGGCGCAGACACGCACAAATCCCAAGCCGACTTGCTGATGGCAAACTTGCAGCATTGGCAACCTGGAATGAAATCAATCTCCCTCCCCGACTTTGAAACCGAAAAACCAGTTGTCATTCCGCTAAACGTCGAAAAAAACGCCGTTCAAAACGCTCAAGCCATCTACAAAAAACACCAAAAACTTAAAAGAGCCCGCATTGCAGTAGAACCTTTGTTAGCCGCCGTACAAGAAGAAATCGATTATTTAGAACAAGTCGAAGCCGCACTTTCGGTATTGGAAACCTACCGCAACACCCAAGATTTGCAAACCCTCGCCGAAATCCGCGAAGAACTAATCCAGCAAAAATATCTAGTTGTACCAGATTACCGTAGCAGTGACAAAAATGCTGCGATCGAATTTCACCGCTACCAAACCCCCAGCGGCTTTGAATTACTAATCGGGCGCAACAACCGCCAAAACGACCAACTCACCTTTCGTACCGCCACCGACTACGACTTGTGGTTTCACACCCTAGAGATTCCCGGAAGTCACGCCTTGCTGCGCCTCAAACCCGGTACAGTTGCTGAAGAAACCGATTTACAATTTGCGGCTGACATGACTGCATACTACAGTCGCGCCCGCCACAGCGAACAAGTTCCGGTGGTTTATACCGAACCGAAATATGTCTACAAGCCGAAGGGTGCGAAGCCTGGTATGGTTGTGTACAAGCAAGAGCGGATTGTCTGGGGTAGACCGCAGCAAGCTCCGGCATGATATGATGTGCGATCGAACAACTCGACTAAAATAGGTTCGTAGTGAGGACTTCAGTCCTCATCAACATCCGAGGACTGAAGTCCTCACTACAAACCCAAAAATCAGCTTCTAATGTAAAGTTTTATTACAAAAAAATAAATTTTATTGCAAAAGTACCACTTAAGACAGATGATATGTTTCTTATAACCCGCTGCAAAGAAACGTGCAACTTGGGTTTCCTCACTGTGAGAAAAACACTGTGAGAACAACAAACAACGGATTTAACTATTTGTGCAGACCAGCTTTTACTAAAGCTGGTTATTTCTGTTTAAAGAAAATAGACTTTAATTGCATTCATTCGCTCGCTCTTCTTGAAAGGCATCTGCGTTGCATCTACGTTGCATCTGCGGTTTCCCTATCAATCAAAGACTTATGCAATAAGTCTAATGTGCTCTTAAGCTGTTCTACATTTGAATTTTATTTCAAAAAAAATCAAACTTTTGTGGGGTGCGCTTTGAGCATCACCCCGAATATACAACTCCTAGAAAGTAAAAGTAGTTCTCACCACCCCAATCACCAAATCAGAATTACTCTTATTGTGGTCAGGAGCAGTCAGCCAAATCACACCAGGAGTAATCGAAATATTATCGCTCAACTTAAACTGATAGAAACCTTCAATGTGCAGCGAAGTATCCTTATCTTCCGGCAAAGTATTATTAGTAGAACTCGTCACCCTCGGTTCCATACCTACCAGAATCCCCGCCACATTTCCTTCTTTCAACAAATCAGGAAAAGCCAAAGTAGCCGCCCAGTTCCAGATTTTTTGGTCTCCCCGCTGCACAGAACCAGTAGGAGTACCCAAGTTCGATAAAATGCGCTGGTTGGTGTAACCCGCCCAACCGCCAATTGCAATTCGGCGACCCAGTTTCAACGAAGCTTGCGCGCCGTAGGAATTGCTAGAAACTGGCAGATTGCTATCGCTGTCGATTCCGAAGGAACCGAGACGCGCCGGGAAATTAGAAGCATTGCTGCCCGTACCGGTCACGAAATTGTAGGAATTAACGTAAGTTAAACCTATAGCAAAGCTGTCGCTTGGTGTGAAAGTCAACTGAGCCAAAGCGCCATAGGAACCGTTGAACAAACCGTTACCCCGCGTCGGGCTCGCAGCGTTACCGGCTAAATATCCCAAACTCAGTTCGAGTTTGTCCCCAAACTGATGTCGCAGAGCGATGCCAGAACCGCCTGTCAAATAGTAAATCGGGTTGCGAGTACCGAAGTTAGAAAGAGCACCGCTGCCGCCATCTCCGTCAAAGTAAGGGTTGACAGTGTTGGTAAAATCGTCAGCAGCGCCGGCGTTGGCTTCTAGGATTACAGTCGTGTTTTTGCCTAGAGGAAATTGGTAAAGCAGTGCATCTAAAGCTACAGTATTGCTAGCCTCGCCGAAAGGCCCGGCATTAAACCGCAATTCCCCTTCAGCGGTTTTGGTATTGTTAGTAGAAAACGAACCCAAATTTAAAACTTGCAGTCGAGTTCTCAGCAAATCTTGACCAGAAAAACTCGTGTCAAAGTTTAGACGAACCCTGCTGCCAAAAGCGGTAGTTGTATCAGCTTCGCGGCCCTCGGCATCATCTCCCCCAGCGATACCTGTCAAAGCAAATACTACTTCGCCGTTAAGTTTAGTTGTAGTCGAAAACTGATTTGCTTCTAATTCAGAGGTGCGCGCTTCCAAAACATCAACGCGGCCGCGCAAAGTTGCCAATTCCGCAGCAAATTCTTCTTGCAACCTTTGCATAGAAGCCAAATCTTCTTTGGTTGCTAAATTTCCCGTACCACCTCTAATCAGTTCTGTTACCTTATCCAAACAGGCGTTTAAACCGGCTGCGAACTCGTAGCGAGTCATTGCCCGGTTGCCGCGGAAAGTGCCGTCGGGATAGCCAGCTATGCAGCCGTAGCGCTCTACTAGGGATTGCAAAGCTTGGAACGCCCAATCTGTGGGGCGCACGTCGGAAAGTTGCGAAACTGAGGTTACTTGGCCGGCTGCATTTTCGCTGTCTTCTGCGCTGTATTGGTTGATTTGTTCTAAAAGATTTGATTGCGCTTGAGGTTGGGCAATTGGAGGAGTTGATTGGGAAATCTGCTCTGGTTGTGCGGCCTGTTTTTCGGCGCTGAGATTAGCTGGTGCAACGGCGGGTGAGGTTTCGCTTGAGTTGGCGGGCGCGACTGCGGGAATTTGCTCTGCGATAGGTTGCTCAGCATTTAAGTTTGCGGGCGCGACTGCGGGTTGGGTTTCGCTTAACTCTGCTGCAACTGTATTGTTTTCTGGTGATGTGGCTTGTTCGGTAACTGGGGCTACCTTGGCTGGAACAATTTCTGTTTCAATCGTCTCAACAGTCAAGTTGCTAGTTAATGATGCTGGCTCAGCCGTCATTGTTGCTGTTTCAGGCTTTGCAGCCTCGGTTGCAGCACTTGGTAATTGCAATTGATTGGCTTGAGCAGTGGCAATTTCTACAGGTTGCTCTGCTGCTAGGGCCGTCGAAGATACTACTAAACTTGCTGCTAATACAGCGGGACTAACTAAAAGTCCTTTCCACAAAAATTTTGACATTTTTTCCTCACACCACGTTAATTCGATCGCCCTTTCCAACAATTCAGTCGATCGCAAATCCTTTACACTATTGCGCCTAATAGCATTTTTTGTCAACAATCTGGCGAATCGTTGTCGCACTCTGCAATTTGGCCGCCCCAGATTTCACAAAAACCCCGTTGATTCCCAAAATCCTTAGCTTGAGCTAGATACTTGCGTAGAAACCCGGTTGGTGGCTCGATAGTTCGTAAGTAATTGCTCAGTAAGTTTAATATTGACAGAACTAGCGCTAACAAATCGTTCGATCGACTACATACAAGTGAAAAAACTCAAATACGCCCTAGTTCATGAATGGTTGACACCCTTGGCTACCGGCGGTTCAGAACTCGTAGTACAAGAAATCCTCAAATATATAGACGCTGATATCTATGCCCTGATTGACTTTGAATCGGCCAATCCCGAAAGCTATCTTTTCCAAAGACAGATTGGCACAACATTTTTGCAACATTTTCCCAAGGCCCGCAGCGGCGTGCAAAAATATTTGCCATTTCTGCCGATCGCGATCGAGCAACTAGACCTGCGACAATACGACATCATCCTCTCATCATCCCATGCTGTCGCCAAAGGCATCCTCACCAGTCCCCAGCAAATGCACGTCTGCTACTGCCACACGCC
>JARCMA010000588.1 GCA_030248405.1 Microcoleus sp. MP8IB2.171 | reverse complement strand
TATCTAGCGCTACTTTATGAAATTGGTATAACTTCCTAAGAACCAGCATTTGCCAATTCTTCCCGCAGCATTTCCCGGTAGACTTTCGGCAAACGAGAACTCATAGAATTGTTTTCAATTCCATATCCCAAACTCGTCCAAGTTCCCGAAAGCATCCGCAATACGTCAGTTAATCTTTCCTGCCGCAACATCTCAGAAATATCAGCTTTCCAAAACTTGCGATCGCTCAACCAAGCATAAACCACAGCATCCTGATCTTCTGGTTCAAAACTGTAATCTTCCCAGAATAAAAAATTAGCACGACGCGCCTGATAGCGCTTAGCCTTCTCCTTCCAAGTCGTAGTCAGAAATTGATACCTGCCTGCTGCCGTAGTACACTTTCCGAGATTCGGGCCATTAACAATCTTCACGCACCAGTCAGGATGGCGGCTCAAATCCAATATGTATTTGCCGCCGTAAACAACGTGATAAGGTCGAGAAACATTCGACTCGCTAGCAGAAATAGTACGCATCAGTGCGCGAATGTAAGGATCGCCGGTTTTCATAGCCAGCGGCGGCAATTTTCCCACCCCGCTTACCGACTGCGACAACTGCTGATTTCCCCGCAAACTGTCAACCAAAAAAACACCGCCGCCAATCACAGCGCCGATTAAAAGTATAAATCCGAGGATTTGAATCTCTGATCGCCTCAGCAAACCTCTTTTTCGACGGCCCAATTTCTCAGCTTCTAGCCAAGTCATTTCCATTTCCGAAATTTCAACCCATTTTCGAGCCACCCGCATCCGGCGCACCCGAAAATCGTATTGATATAGCGGCGCGGCTAACAGCGTTAAACTCGATAAAACTCCCGCCAATTTGCTCAACCAGAAATCGAATTCACCGGCTATGGCAACATTTGTCAGAGTAGATATTCCTGTTAGTAACTGAGCCGGATCGATCGATCGCGCTGGCCAATAAAAAATCGCAAGTTGCACCAACAGCGACAGATTAAAGGCAAAAAAAATCACTACAACAGCATTCAAGCCTTCTCGCAAGTGCGATCGAATACCCGTATGCCGGCGCTTGAACTTGCGCGCAACGCGAAATCGCCCCGGCAGCATAATTAGTAAGGGATTTAAGATTTTGACGGCGAACAAATGAAAAACAAAAAACACAGGCAACTGAATCAGCCAAGCCGCCAGCAGTAGAGTCAGAAAGCCGATATCGTCGCTGACAAAAGGAATGCCCCTGCGAAGGACAAAACTAAAACTCAGAGCGAGAGCAAATGCCCTTAACCACGAAATCGGATAGGGGAACCAAGCTGGCCACTTGAGAGTTTTCATGCTAGAAGAGAGAAATTTCAACGGCGAATCGTAAAACTATTAAGATTTTGCCAGATTTGGCGATCGGAAAATTGGTGTAGCGTGCGTCAGCCCAAATCTTTGACTCAAATCACATCTGGCACCATTCTCGATAAGCCTTTTTTGGGCGGGCAGGATGCCCACCCCACAAGAAAATGCACTTTTTGTGGAACAGGCATCTTGCCTGTTGTTGACAATGGTGCAACATCTCAGATCTAAATCAAATTGTTTTTGTCTGACGCACCGAACCCAAGCGAGGCTAATTCAATCAAATCACACTGGCAAACAACTCCTCAAAACTTTTTTGCGGAGCCTCCGACTTCGCCACAATTTCCACAACCTTGTTGCGAGAAGTCGGCTGAAACAGCGCCTCCACGCACACTTGGGCTACCTTGGTGCGGGGAATGCTGCTCTCAAACATTTTGTCCGCACCAGTCATGACGATCGCATCTGAATTATCCTCATTTTTGAGACCGCCCGGACGGACAATGGTATAAATCAAGCCACTTTTTTGCAAATACTCCTCGGCTTGCTTTTTCCAAACCAGAATCAGCCAGAACAAATTCAGCGGGTGAAAAAACTGAGAAACGCACAGAGAAGTCACCAGCACAAAATGCTCAATTCCCTTAGCCTTAGCTGTCTCCACCAAATTTTTAGTCCCCTCAAAATCCACCTTGTAAGGCGCTGTGGGGTCAAAACCAGGGGCTGCCCCTGTCGCGCACAGCAACACCGTACTATCGCCGATCGCATCGCCCAGAGAAGTCGCATTTAATACATCCCCAGTCACTAACTCTACCTCCGGTGGTAAAATTTGTCTAGCTGTCTCTAGATTTCGGACTAAAGCACGCACGGGAATGCCCCGCTTGACTAATTCTGTGACAATTCGGCGGCCCGTCTGGCCTGTGGCTCCTGCTACAAATGCTTTCATAAGTCAAGTTATGCTGTTCTAGGGTAAGTTTTTTTGCTATCTATTTCTCAATTGTAGGGAGGAAACTCCCTTACCACATCCCCAACCCGATCGATTGGCGCGTATTACAGGAGAGCATATGATGAGGCAGGATTCCGCTGAATATCAAACTGTTGAAGCTACTGACGAAAATTGCTACCCAGATGCGAGTTTTGGGCAGCCCGAAAGTGGAAGTATCGCAGCAGGGGAGGAAGTGGAGCCGATTTGGTTTCACACGCATTTTGAAGACAGCATGGAGATGTACGCCGATGCTGCTACGGTAGCTGAGCATTTGAACAATCACAAGAGTTGGTTTTGCCAGTGCGCTTTGCCGATGACGGCTGAGCCGATCGGCGAAAACGGCTATGATCTGTTAATCGGGCGTTTTGGGGCCTTCGGCTACCGAGTTGAAGCGAGAATTGGTTTAGAGTTGCTGTCACCTGACGCTGAGGGCTGCTATTTGATTAAGACAATCCCGGTTCCGAATTATACCTCGCCCGGATATGAGGTGGATTTTCGATCAGCAATGAAGCTAGTGGAGATACCCTCTGACGAGTTTGCCGCCGATTGGCCTGCGTCAGAGCGTGCTCAGCTACCGCCTGCGATTACGAGCGCTACCTGGAAGCTAGATTTGGCTGTAGGGGTTTGCTTTCCCAAGTTTATTCGATCGATGTCTCAACCTTTAATAGAAAAAACCGGCGATGCGCTTTTGGAAAAAATCATCAAACAAGTCAACCGTCGCTTGACTTATAAAACTCAGCTACTTTTTCATGAAAGTTTGAACATTCCCTTTCCGAAAAATCCTAAGAAACACTAACAAGAAGACTGGGCGGTTGAAACCGCGTCTATACAAACAAAACCCGCCTCCGCGGGTTGAAGAATTCGTAGGGTGTGTCGCCCTCAAAAAATCCCAAACAAATATCGACAATCTTATAGCGACGCACCTCACAAACTCTCCTGCGTGTAAACAACCCGGACGTTCAGTCCGCCCAAAACTTCTATATTAGTGCGATCGCACTTGTTGCACAATGGAACTCAAAAAGTCGATCGCATTGCACAATGCCAGCCGAAAGACCAACGTTATCAACCGCAAACACTTGGTCGAATGTAATTTAACTCTGTGTGTCCACTACGCAAAACTCTACATAAGGCGTGAATACTTGCCCCGTCCACATCGCATTAAACCATTCCTCCTCCATCAAATAATGATAGTATAGGATTTCTTCATCGCTGCAATAGTTTGGTAGATCGTCGTTGTATAATCTTGACCATTCTTCATTTATTAAATAATGATAGTATTGTACTGATTCATTCGTGACTTCATACTTCAATCGAATCGAATAATCTCCTAAATCTCTTAGCTGAAATACCAAAAATTCACGACCCGTTAAAGGCAGAGACAATAGTAAATTTTGCTCTCGTTTTTTTTTATTGTGATGTTTTCGATCCCAACCAATACGGGCATTCGGAAAGACCATTACAGACTTCCCTGGCTTAATTAAGTGAAAATCAAATACGTGAGGATATCCAATGCCGTCCGCTTGATATCCAGTATTAATATTTTGACCGTCTGCTGCTATAATTTCGGGAACAAAGTTATGATGGAAGCTAAAACAATACGAATTTGACCTGTTGTTGGTAATGCGAACATATAACTTGACGGATGTATCATGATTTGATTTGGGTTTTAATGGCATGGGTACAACCACTACCGTCTTTGACACAAATATTTCAAATCGGATGCCATCAACTTCGACAGTATTCTTATTAAAAGATTCTCTTTCTGTCATGATGCTTTCCCTCCCGATTGCCTCATTATCCAGCAGTGTAGCCGATTCAAATCGAAAAACCGCTCCCCTCGCCCGTCCCAAGCCAGCAAGTGTTTCAGATCACAAGGCCGGTCGATCGCCCTCACTGCCAAAAAACCTAAAAATATGTCAAATTAAGTAAGGGGTTATCAAATAACTCATGCCATATCCGTAGACAGTTATGACAACAAAACTAAGAGCTACAGACATAGAAAAAATGGAGATAGACTTGCAGCAGTTGAGAGCAGACCAAGAACTGATTCTCAACCAAGTAGACAATGCGATCGCTCTGTTCGACTCGTCTGACTGCTTAGTATTGTTCAACAAAAAATTGGCAGAAACCTGGGGACTGTCTCCAGAATGGCTCGCCACAAAGCCTAAGTGCGACTTGTTGTTTGCCGAAATTGTCGATCGCGGTTACTTGTCGCTTCAGCAGTGGGAACAGTTTCAGCAAGCACTGCAAAAATCTCAGGATGAAAGTTTATCATTTTATTTCGAGCAATCGAATGCTATTTGTTTGGAGGTGTGCGCCACAATTACCAACAGTGGCGGGCGGCTGTTTACCTTTCGAGACGTTACAATATACCAAAACTCCCAAGCTAGCTTGAATGCAGAAGTCAGGCGGCTGACATTTCTGTTAGGTTTAACCGAACGCCTGCAAAACTCTCACAGTTTGCAAGAAATAGGTCAGTTTGCCCTCACCTATCTCGTAGAGGCAACGAATGCTGCTTTCGGAGACGTAAAAGTGATTAGCGGCAAGGGAAACGACAGACAAGCGGCGGCGATTTCCAACCAAATTTCTACTCAATTTCTGGCTAGTTACGGCGAACCCGTGGCCGCCGGAATGCAAGAATTGCTCGACAAAGGTATTCCCTACGGCACCGGTTTGCTGTGGGAAGTGGTGGCAACCGGTGAAGCTTTGTTTGTCGATGATTATGCCCAACATCCCAATGCTGTGCCGCAATTTCGGCATCCGGGAATCGGACAATTGGGGATTTTTCCGATCGCATCTACCGACGGCACAATTATCGGAGTGCTAACGCTGGAGTCGCGCAACGTCAAAAAACTGCAAGCTTCCCTCCACCAAGAAGTGCTGGAGGCTGCTTGTCGCACGCTGGGGGCGGCAATCGAGCGGGCTCAAACACAAGAAAACCTCCGCCAAGTTAACGAACAATTAGAGTATTCTTCTCAGTTAAAATCGGAGTTTTTAGCCTCGATGTCCCACGAATTGCGGACGCCTCTCAATAGCATTCTCGGCTTTTCTGACTTGCTGCTGCGCCAAAGATCCGGCCAGTTGAGCGATCGACAAATCAACTATGTAGAACTGATTGAAAAAAGCGGCCAGCACTTGTTGCAGCTAATCAACGATATTCTCGATCTTTCTAAAATTGAAGCGGGGAAAGTAGAACTAAATTTGCAGCCTGTGCGCGTTCACGAACTCGCCACAGACTGTCTGAAAATGATTCAGCCGCGGGCAGACAAAAAGCGGATCGCTTTGTGTTTAGAACTCGACTACCGCATTACTAAAGTTTTGCTCGACGAACGGCGAGTCAGACAAATTGTGATTAATTTACTTTCTAATGCTATCAAGTTTACCCCAGAACGGGGACAAGTTAAACTCAGCGGGCGTCTGGCCTACGGCAGCGAAATGAGCGACGATTACCGCCCTGATTGTTCTCCTGTAAATGCCAGCACTCCTTACTTTTGTCTTGAGGTGAAAGACTCCGGTATCGGCATTCCTCAAGACCGCTGGCACTTGCTATTTCGACCTTTTCAACAGGTGGATTCTTCCCTGACTAGGCGGCACGAAGGTACAGGTTTGGGTTTGGCCTTGACTAAGCGTCTGGCGGAATTGCACGGGGGAACTGTTTCTTTTCAATCAGTTTGCGATCGCGGTAGTCTGTTCCGCGTTTGGCTGCCTTTGACGGAGATGCGTCAAGAGTTGGAAACTTTTGCTGCTTGTACTTTGGATTCCAAGTTGCTTCCTGCTTCTGCGATCGCTTTACCAATTGGTAGCAAGCGGATTTTGGTGGTGGAAGACCAGCCTTTTAACCAAATGTTAATTTCTGAGGTGATGGAATTGGAGGGCTACGGGGTAGAGATTATCGCGGATGGTTCGTCGATGCTCGATCGCATTCTTGCCGCCTCTACTGCGCCGGAGTTGCTGCCGGATTTGATTTTGATGGATATTCAGTTGCCGGATGTTGATGGGTTTGAGTTGATGCGCCGAGTTAAGGCAGATCCTGTCTGGGAGTCGGTACCGATGATTGCGGTGACGGCGATGGCGATGGCTGGCGATCGCGATCGATGTTTGGAAGCTGGCGCTTCTGGTTATTTGAGCAAGCCGCTGGATCTGAATTTGGCGATCGCTACTGTCCGTTCTTTTCTCACTTAAACAGCATTTATACAGAGGTTGTAAAAGTAACTGTTAGCTTGCGTGGGATGAAACCACAATCTTCAATATCAAAAGTTTGATGGAGGTAGATTTTGCGATCGTTAAGAAAATTTAAATCCTACCCATAATCAGCAACCCCGATATATATTGGTAATGTTGCAAAATCTAAATCCGAATAAAATTAAGAAAACTTTAACATTTTTTCAAGTAACCATGACAAATTTTAAACAAAAGGTTGTTGGAATTGACAAGCCCACAAACCAACACTTGGGACGCCAGTGGAAAGGAGAGAGGGTTCCGATTGAAGTAGTTTGGGTTACTTACCCCGATCGTGATAACAAACAGATTAAAAAAGAGGGGATTGCTGTGGAGGGGAAAATCCTAGGCCCCTATGCTCAAGACTTATCGCAATTACCTATCGGAACTCAAGCGATCGCACAAATTTTCCCTGAGTTGGGAACAGCAGTGCTGGCAAGAGGCAAGAGGAAACCTGATGGTAGTCATAATTTACTCAGGATTGAAGTATTGGAACCCTATGACTATGCCGAAGTCGATTTCACAGGAGAAACGGCAACTTTAACTGTTGACTTTATTCCAGATCCAAAACCTAGAAGGAATACTCAACCTAAAGACAAACTGATGATTGCAGTAGTGAGGCTTAACGGTAAGATATTGGGACACCTGACTCAAGAGTCAATCACTCTGCTCAGAAGCTTAGGAAAATCTATCAAAGGTACTGCAATCAATGTCACTTTAGAACGAGTAAACCTCCCAAAAGCTCTGGTTGTCCTTATCGACCCAAAAACTATTGTTAATAAAACTAAGAAGACACTTGCAGGTGAGGACGTGTTAGTTTGTTGCCAGAGTAGGACAGTCGAAACAAACAATGGAATGAAGCTCATAAAATCTATTCCAATAAATTTTGAAGTATCTTGTGTGGCTATTAGCCCAGAGGGTCATAAACTAGCATTTGCTTGTAAAAGTTCTATTGAAGGCAATATTGAAACAATTGTAGTTAGTGAAATCGACTCTATTATCAACAACGGTTTGAGTTGTAAAAATCTGGCGAAAGTCAACCATATTGTTAGTAGCCTTGCTTTTAGTCCAGATGGAGAAATGTTAGTCAGTTGTTATCTCAATGGTATATCAATTTGGAACTTAACAACTAAAAGAGAAAAATTTATATCTTTATCTATTCATGATTTTGCTATTACGCCTGATAGTAAAAAGTTGGTCACAGCAGTAGATGAAGAGGTTTTGGTTTGGGATATCAAAACAGGAGAATTGCTGCAAAAATTTACTGGAAACTGGGATTACACCTTTAGTGTGGCAATTAGCCCTGATAATGACACGATTGCAAGTAGCTGTAAGCGGTTAGTTCTGCTCTCCAGTATGAAGACGGGAGAGCAAGAGGTTCTACAAGGTCCAATGCATTCAATTCGCTTCGTTGCATTTAGTCATGATGGTTCTCTTGTTGTAAACGAATTAGGGGAATTGTGGGATATCAAGCAAGGGGAAAAAAATAATAGGTATCCATTGAAATGGAATTATGAAGAAGGAGTTAGTCGC
>JARCMA010000587.1 GCA_030248405.1 Microcoleus sp. MP8IB2.171 | reverse complement strand
GTGTTTACCTTTCATGATTTTCAGTAAGCTATCTGCCGGGTCAAAAATAGAATATTCAGGGTGATAATTAGGAGTCAACTCTATTAAAGTCGCGATCGCAACTGAGTTACCTATGTCTATTTTCCCTAAGCTAGATGCCGCTCGACACCGGGTATCTGGATTAGCTGAGTTGCGGATTAAATCGACTAAAGTGGCGATCGCCACTATCGCCTCCCCTTCTTCTCTTGTCCCCCCCCTTCTTAAGGGGGGGTTAGGGGGGGATCGAACCAATGGAGGGTTAGGCGGGGATTGAAACCACTTATCAATAAACATTTCCACTTGTTCGGGATAGGAAAACTCCAAAGTACGATAAGTATCAAAAGTATCCAACGCAGAGCCGATCGCATCCCAGACATTCTGCCGACAACTTAGCACAATCCGCGCCCTTTGAACACAGCCGCCCGTTCTAATTTGCCGCTGAATTTCCGCCAAAGGATTACCATCACCCGCAGCCATCTCATCCGCGCCATCCAACACCAACCAAACTCGCTCAGCATTAAACAAAGCTAAAAAATCATCCTTAATATCCGCCGTCGCCTCAGCCTTCCCAACCCTCTTAATTGCCGCCAGCAACCAACTATCAAATAAATAGGATTCTAAATCCTTCCCCTGCAAATCTGCCAAAGACACCCAAATTACAATCGCCTCGGAAATTTCAGCAGCAACCCAATTAGCAATCTGCCGCAACAGCGTAGTTTTCCCCGCCCCCGGTTCCCCAATAATTCCTAACCGCTTCCCATTGCTTTTCGGGCTACTTCCTCCCCGCAAAACTTGCTCAAGAAACTCCCTATGTTCAAAGGTTTGAGTAACTTCTTTTTCCCGGTACAAATCCGAACCTTCCTCAGCCTCCAAATCCTCGTGTCGCTGAGTCACCTTGTGCCGTTCCACCAATCCCAGCGGCACATAAACATCATCAATTTGATGGTTGCCAAAAGTTAGCTGATTGCTACTCAGTCGCTGCTGTTCTTTCTCGTCTAAAATCTGCTGACAAATAGCCCGCCAGTCAATCGGTTGGTAAACAATGCGGCTCTTTTCCACAATCTCCTCAAGCCAAGCATACATCTCTTGGGTTGTGGTATCAATTCGCGTCAAAGTTTGCCCGGTAAAAATCTGAAAAACCTTTTCATTTTCCTTGATTTCCTGAGCAAAGTATGCCGATACCAAGGCAAACAACTCTTGCTCTAACTTAGTTTTGTATGGTGCGACATCGCAATTTTCTAGAGCAACTTCCAGCAGTTTTTGCTTAACTGCTGCTACCCGATTCTGCTTTAACTCATCTGTCGCAGTCAGCAGCAATTCTATCTCATCTAAACCCTCAATCGGAATCCCAGACGAGACTGTTTCTTGATCAACCTGTTCTAAATCTAATTTGAGCTTTTCGAGCTTTCGTTTCAACCAATCAAAATCCCGCCGCCTGTCTTGCAGCGAATAGCTAAAACTCTCTCGGTTATTCGTATTTTTCGGATCGATTTCCTGTTTGCATTCTGAGGCGATTTGTTGCTGAGCTTTCAGGAAAGAACGTTTCAGCGCTTTTTCTAAATCGTGATTGACAATTTTACCGTTTCGTGATACTTTTTTTATCCCGGTCAAACAAAGATGTTTTGCTGCATCATTAACTTGAGTTCCCAGAATGCCTTGCCAAGCGATGGTGAAAAGCAAGCCCAAAGTTATCGGATCTGACATTTGACGGCTCTCCTGATGGGCTATTGCAAGGGGGTTAGTTTGATTATAGGCGATCGACTTTGGTTGCGATCGATAGCTTCAGGAATTTCTCTGCTTAACAGTCACCGTCAGTTGAAAACCCAGTGCGTCAAGTAAAGCACTCAAACAGTAAATTTCTGCTCCTTGTTTTTCCGACAATAGTTCGCCCAGTTTTGCCAAAAGTGCTGTAGCATCTTCTGAGAGTTCATTCATCCTGTGACGAGCCTCAACAACATCATTTAATGCCAGCTTTAGCACCTCAGAATTCTCCTCTTCCAAGCAAGCCTCAATATAAGGAGCAGCCTCTAAAGGGTCTTTCAGAGATTCAATCAATTCTTCTTGATAGCTGATACTTCTAGATATTATCTCTACTTTCATAATCCCTCCAGTATTTTATGGCTTTGCGGATATCTTGTTCTTGAGTGCTTTTATCACCGCCACATAGAAGAAGTACAATTGTTTGCCCTATTTGTCCAAAGTAAATCCGATAGCCAGGGCCATAATCTATTCTCAATTCGCAGACTCCTTCTCCAACAAAGCTGCAGTCGCCTAGATTGCCTAGCCTGACTTGGTTGAGCTTAGCCCGTATTTTAGCTTTAGCTCTGCTATCTCGCAACGAATTCAGCCACTCTGAGAAAAGATTTTTTCCATCTGCTGTTTGGTAATTTTGAATTTCTCTCGATTGTACTTCCATTATGCCTGATACAAACGAATCTTGCTCGCGATTTTTGGCTCGGCTCATGCAATGCTTCGATGTGCGATCGCACAGCCCTAACCCAGATGCTAAAATAGATTCTACTAAATTTTATAATCATAATCAACCCCAAAATTATGACTAATATGCCCTCGAAAGAAGAAAGCCACGAGATGCTAAAATGGCTCAACCGCAACCGACTAGATTTATTAGATTTTTATCGCAATCAATATGTTGCTTACAACGCCGAATTCCACCGCTTCTATCCAAATTTTATAGAATCCAGGCAATACCCGCACCTACTTTTCCATAATTACCACAAAATCCTCAATCAGCACATCAAAAGTGCGGGCCAACTTGTTCACTGCCGCAAAGTCAACCATCGCCATCCCCTGAGAACGGGCATAATTGCTAATCGTACTGTACCCCACGCCCGATCGCTCCGCAACCTCCTTCAGCGTCCATCCCTTCTCGGCAGCCAACTCTCGAACCCGCAGCCTGACTAAGCCTTTGCTCATATTCACTATTTACAAAATTTTGGATTTAGTATAATATATCAAAAAGCGATCGCCCCGGTCATTCGATTTTAGATTTTAGATTTTAGATTTTAGATTGACTCTAAAGATGAATCTGGGAGCTTGAACGTTGGTCTAAAATTTGGCGCCTCTCATGGCAGAAGTCGGGGCTTGTCTCCGTCTTGCGGCGGATTCAACGAAACTAAAGTCGATCGCCAGTTAAAATTAATCCCGACAGATAATTTCTGTCGATCGCACCTAGGAGAGATAGATTGAGCTACCATCAGGAGATGCACATATAATGATATCAGAAAATCAGTTAAGATCGTCAGCGATCGGCACATCAAAAATTATTCACAAATCGTCGATTGTCAATCCGCGATCGAGATTTGTCACCGAAGAAACAGTAGCACTTTTGTTCAACATATCACCCGAACAGATCTACCGGATCGAATGCTGCCACTGCATGGTATATGTTCACGCCAAAGGCCTCAGTCGATTTGTCAGCTACGCCGATTTCCCCCCAATCTTAGAAGTAAAACCAGCCTGCGCTCAAGATTTTCTCGGATGGTACAAACGCTGGAAACGCACCCAAGCACCAGAATTTTGGACTAAATTTTATGCGTACAACTTCAAAACGGCTGTTTCAGTTGACAGCTTGCTTGAATGGGGCAAATTAGTAGCTACAGTTAAATCGGTAATCTCTGCTTCCGCACTGCAACAGCTACGAGATGTTTACGCTCAAGAAAAAACATTGATGGAAAATTTTTAAAGCACGCGCGGCGGCTCAACCCGCGATTGTTGGTAGCCAGCAAATGTAAGGTGTTTTTCGACGCATCCTACGGCTTAGAAATGCTCGTTTGTAAGGTGCGCCGCGGCGCACCCTACAGGATAGAGATTCTCCTCAAAACTCTTTCCTACCTTCCAATCCCCACATATTGGAAACCAGCCGCTTCTAAAGCCTTCTTGTCTAAGAAATTACGGCCATCAATCATCACCGCATGAGCCATCAACTTCGCCATTTTCTCGTAATCTAAATTCCGAAACTGTTCCCAGTCAGTCACCAACACCAAAGCATCGCAACCATCAGCCAGTCTTTCCGGATCGGTTTCTACCAAAACTCCCGACAAACCGTGACGCATCCCAGTTTGAGAAACAATCGGATCGTAAGCTTTAACTTTCGCTCCCAACCGATTCAAATTCTCGATTAAATTCAGCGAAGGAGCATCCCGCAAATCGTCAGTATCCGGCTTAAAAGTCAAACCCAAAAGTCCGACTGTTTTACCTTTGAGAATCTTCAAAACTTGCTGCAATTTTTCAATAGCAATCAACCGCTGGCGTTCGTTAACTTCCACCGCAGCTTTCAGCAAATGTGCTTCATAACCGTAATCGTCAGCAGTGTGAACTAAAGCTGAGACATCTTTGGGGAAACAAGAACCGCCCCAACCAATGCCAGCTTGCAGAAACTTGTTGCCAATCCGTGAATCTAAACCGATACCTCGGGCAACTTGACTAACATCTGCACCAACCCGATCGCAAATATTAGCAACTTCATTAATAAAGCTAATCTTCGTAGCCAAAAAAGCATTAGCTGCGTACTTAATCATCTCCGCTGAACTGATATCAGTCATCACCACAGGAACTTCCGGCAAAGACTGATTTTCTGCAAACTTGCGATCGACAATCGGCCGGTATAACTGTAGCATCATATCCATAGCCCGCCGAGAGTTGCTGCCGAGAACAATGCGATCGGGATTAAAAGTATCGCGAACAGCACAGCCCTCCCGCAAAAACTCCGGGTTGCTAACCACATCAAATTGAACACCAGTTTTTGCTGCGACTTCCTCACCAGTAACACCATCACCGCTTTGAGGTTTTTGACGTTCTGCTAAACCATCTAGTACAATTCTTCGCACCCAATCTCCCGAACCGATGGGCACCGTTGACTTGTTTACGATTACTTTGTAATCGCCGTCGAGGTGAGCTCCAATGCCACGAGCAACCGCTTCCACGTAGCGAGTATCGCTTTCCCCAGTAGGCAAAGGAGGCGTCCCCACGGCAATAAACAAAATATCCCCGTGAGAGACTCCTGCTGCTAAATCCGAAGTAAATTCTAGATTGCCAGACGCAGAGGCAGAGGACATTAATTCAGACAGTCCGGGTTCAAAAATTGGCGACTGTCCCGACTTCATTAATTTAACTTTTTCTTCGTTGTTGTCTACGCAAATAACGTGATGTCCGATGTGGGCCAAACAAGTGCCGGTGACTAAGCCAACATATCCTGTACCGATGACGCAAACACGCATATAAATGCCCTCAAAGTTAGTGAATTAATTCGATGAAAACGAAGGAAGAGATCAGAAGGAAGAAGGAAGAAGGAAGAGGGAAGAAGGAAGAGGGAAGAAGGAAGTTCGGCAACGGATTCGCTCCACGGATGTAACGGATGTAACGGATTTCAGTCCGATGGAAGTCGGAAGAAGGAAGAAGGCCCTTCGGCTTCGCTCAGGGTGAAAAGAAGGAAGAAGGAAGAGGGAAGAAAAAAGCATAAGCGATCGGCTGCCGGTGACTGTGCTAATCTGGCGATCGTAAATTTAAAACTAAATTTAAAAAAAGTAGCAAAGATAGCAGAAGTTTCTCTCAAGTATGGACATCTATCTTTCAGCGCTACTGTTCGGGAC
>JARCMA010000081.1 GCA_030248405.1 Microcoleus sp. MP8IB2.171 | reverse complement strand
TTGACCCCACGGATAAATTCGGGGGCTTGTTTATCGGATACAGGTTTTTTATTTCTCCACGGATGAATCCGGGGGCTTGTATCCTGGATGCTTTCGGTCTGAGTTGGCAAAATATCGGAGCGATCGGGCTAGTACAGTTCGGCACAAATAAACAGACTATTAAACAGCCAAGACTTTACCCTTATATGTCCACTTAAAAGGTTTGGCCATTGTTTGATTAAAGTAGTTGATAAAATTGAGGATGCGATTTTTCAGATCGTACTGACTGGTGAAACTTGCTCTTTTGAGTAATTTCCGTACCAAAATGCTGAACCAAATCTCTATTTGATTAAGCCACGAAGAATGTTTTGGTGTGTAATGGAAAACAATTTGATGTGTTGGGTCACTTAAAAAAACAGCGCGGGATTTCATGGATTTAAGTATGCCGCTTTTCCCCTTAATACCGAGGTCGATATCTAAACCTTCTTTTTCGGCGACCAAACGCACCAGTGATTCAGATTGGTGAGTATTCAGACAATCCATAATCAGATGCCATTTTTGGGCATCGGGTCAGTTTCAATGATGTGACGAATATTGAGTAGAAAATCGGATTCTGCTCTCGAATCTCCGCAAGTTGGTTCGATAATCTTACCATTCGCAATGTTGAAATTAGCTATCAGGGTCTGCGTACCATGACGAATATATTCAAACTCTCTTCAGGCAACTTTACCAGGGGAGCATTGGCAAGTCTTTTTCGAGACGTTCAATAGCTTGAATTCCTGTCATTTCATCAACCGATATTGTGTGTTCTCCTTGTTGAGCACGTTCAATTGCAGTCAGATATAAGTCGGTAATATCTTTGACTTTTTCATCAAATTCTTCATCCACAGGGGGGGGTTAACCAGTAGCGCGAGGCGTGTGGTTTAAGTTCTGCTTCTTCTAATCTGCCAACATGGCGGACGGATATACTTTCAATAATGCCTTGTTTCATGATTTCCTCCGCCAGTTCTCTCGCAGTCCAATGACTTATTGGTCGTCCATAATCGGACGGTGAGGAACAGGCGAGTGCAAATAACTCGGTTACTTGTTCCATGCTAAATTTTGCTGGTGCACCAACACGCTCTTGATCTTGTAATTTTTGCAACAAAATCGATAAGTCTTTTCCCTCGCTCTCCAACCATCGGTTTCGCCCCTTCACTAGCCATCTGCAGGTTAATCTCTAGGCTTCGGGCTATTTCACGATGGTTTTGACCATCTGATGCCATGAGAATTATTTTGGCTCGTAGCACTAGCTGTTGCGGCGTGTTGTGTCTCTTGATCAACTGGTGAAGTTGATGACGCTCGCCATCGCTTAAATTTAATGTTTTAGGCATTAATAAGGGCATATATGACTCCTTGATCACCTACCAAAACGGGTCTAAGCTAACTATGTTATTCTACCACAAAAATAGTCTGTCTACTTACGCCGAGCTGTACTAGAGTACTTTTTAATGTCTTTATTCTTCCTGCTTTTGTACCGCTAGCTTCTGAGATAAAAAAAATCCGATATGCGGTGTCACATGAGTCAAAACTTGCTCTCTGACTGCGAGTTCAATATCTTCTAATGTCTGCAAGGATTCAGGATTACAATCAGCATACAGGATGGCAGAAAGAGCATCTACATGTGTTTTAATTGCCTGTTGTTGTTCGGGTGTCATGATTCTATCTCAAGTGGGGAGACATGATAATTATCGCCTATTTTACTGATGATAGCTAAAACAGTTATTCTGGTCTTGATGAGTATTTATACTCGTCGCAAAAGTGACATGCTCCCCGTTTTTTCGCGCCGACTTACTTACGGGAAACGTCCGACTGCGAAAAGCCTTGTATCTGCCTGCGGTGGTGGCGATGCGTTATAATCCCTTGCTCAAAGCTACTCGTCTAGCGATTGTTGGGTCGCGGCAAGGTCAAAATGCAGGTGATTGGTGCGCTGATGCGAAAGTTAGTCCATTTAGCTTTTGGGATTTTAAAATCCCAAAAGCCTTTCGACCCCAGTTATTTGATCGCTACCCCTTGACTTGTCAAGACAGTATCTACAATTTTTTGAAAAGGGTGTAAGATATGAGTTACTACAAATTTATAGCATATTGGTATTAATTCGATCGAGAGAGGAACTATAGAAGCAGGATTAGTAAATAGTGATATTACCAGAACTATCGGCTGGAACTTTGATTAAAAATCGCTATCTAATTGACCGAATTCTGGGTCAAGGTGGATTTGGTCGCACTTATTTAGCGTTAGATCAACAAAAAAAACATAACTGCGTTCTCAAGGAGTTTGCTCCCAGCAATACTAAGCCAGAGGAATTGCGAAAAGCTCGCGAACTATTTGAGCGAGAAGCAAAAATTTTATCCGACCTTAAGCACCGCCACATTCCGGAGTTTCTGGAGTGGTTTGATGACAATGGGCGCTTGTTTATTGTGCAGGAATTTGTCAATGGTAAAACTTACTGGGATTTACTACTGGAAGGTCAAAAATTTTCAGAAAAGGAGATTATTCAATGGCTGCGGAATCTTCTGGATGTTCTCGGATATATTCACGGAAAAGGGATTATTCACCGAGATATTTCCCCGGACAATATTATGCTGCTAAATGGCAAGCAACAGCCAGTTTTGATTGATTTCGGTGTGGTTAAATATGCGGAGACGCAGCTAGGCACAACTGGGAATTCAAACCAATCTACTCATGTGGGAAAAGGAGCTTATGCTCCATCGGAACAGTTGCGGGGCGGCGAGTGTTATCCCAACAGCGATCTTTATGCTTTGGCTGTGACGGCGATTGTTTTGCTGACTGGTAAAGAACCGAAGGATTTGATGAATAATTCGGAGTGGAATTGGCGCTCCTCTTCGAGGGCTGCGAATGTTAGCGATCGACTGGGGATGATACTGGATAAGATGTTAGAGGAGAAACCGAGCGATCGCTATCAGTCTGCGAGAGAAGTATTAAATGCTCTCGATAACAGCCAAACACAAAGAAAAACTATTATGAGTTCATCAAAAACTGAAGTGAGTTCCGCTCCTGGACTACCTCCGACTCAACTTTCTACTGAGAGTCAAAATACAGGCAATCCATACCAGCCTGTAAATTCTCATCGGAATCAAAATACTGGCAATCCATCTAGGAAAACGATCGCCCTGATTCTCCTGCCAACTCTGCTGCTAGTAGGTACGATTGCCAGTCTGGAGTCGCCTCGCATCGGTTTTTTGTGCGGCGCTCTGAATAATTGTGCTGCGGATAAACCCTTTAACGAAAGTTACAGCAGCGCCGTCAAACAGGCTGCTGATGCTCGTGTTTTAGGGCAAAATGCTCAAACAGACCAAGAATTGCAGACGGCTCGCGATCGCCTGAAAAACGCGATCGACCAACTATCCAGCATTCTGCCAACGGCCAAAGTATACGCCGATGCCCAAAAGCTGTTGCCTTCCTATCAAAGCGAGTTGACGGCGATGGAAGCACATTTGACAAGAGAAC
>JARCMA010000586.1 GCA_030248405.1 Microcoleus sp. MP8IB2.171 | reverse complement strand
CCCCGAAAGCAAGGGGGACTTTGAGGGCATTCTTGTCCCCCCCTTGGGAAGGGGGGTTAGGGGGGATCTGTCTTAAGTGAACCGTATTGGGATTTAACGGATTTAACGGATGGCAAAAGATGGAATAATTTCCCAATTACCAATTTTCCCATTACCAATTACCCATTACCAATTACCAATTCCCTTTTTAATTGTGACACCGATCGCGATCAACCTCTGTTATCGATCACACAGTAGCATTTTTTTTCAGCCTACAATACCTATATTATTCCAAGATTGTCCTGCAGGCACGATCAGGCGCCTCGCTGCATTCACAAGTCCCACCTCAACCTAATTAAGGGGGTGGGGGGTTGCTTCCAGACAGGCAATTTGGTAAAAGTAATGCTATGGTCGCGAAGCAGTAGAAGGCAAAAGTTAACAGGAAATCAGGAAGTTTCAAAAGTCTCTGGACGCAGAAACACAATTCTGCTTTTTGCCTTCATACTGCTTCTACTGGCGAGATAGCACTGCTGCTGAAAGCAATGCACAATTTCTCAGAATCAAAGGAGTGCATCTACATGATTAAACCTTGCAGTCAACCGCTAAAAATAAATCCTTTTACTTGTTATCGCGATCCGGCTACAGGCAGGTGGACTACTGTAGTTACAAGTGTTCCAAACACTTGCGAAACAGACTCTAGTTTAAAAGCAGAAGCCGAAGGCGAAAACGAAGGTAAAGCAGAAACTATCCTTTCTGCTTCGCCTGCTGTCTCGGTGTCGAAAAAAGTCCTTTCTTTCTCCGTGCCTCAGTTTAAACACCGTGCCAAAAAATCTGCTGTTAGTGTCAGCAGGTAGCTATCGCCGGGTCTAATCTAGTTTCCACGGTTAGTCCCCGGCGCTCGTCAAACCAAACAAAACAAACTTATCCATAGCCTAAACTGCCAAAAAGCGATATACTGGCAGCAAACTTTCTCCTTCAATATCCGTGAAGTATTTGCTCGATCGCGGCGTCCAGTTTGTATGGACAGACCGACCAATTCGCCAGCGGGGAACAATCATCGTTGCTATCCCCGTGATTTGTCTGTTTGCTTCGCTGATAGGAATTGCAGGTCTCCGCGATAGTGCCCTACACCTAAGAAAGCGAGCAGATACTAATAAGGCAATACTTCAGGAAACTAACCGCTTGTTAACCATGGTTGTGGATGCGGAAACCGGCGTTCGGGGTTACGGGTTGACGCAGCGCCGCGAATTTCTATCACCCTACTTAGAAGCAAAGAAGAGTTTGCCTCCGTTGCTGGCTAAACTCAAGGTTTTGGTTCAAGAAAACAAACTGCAAGCTCAGCGATTTGAAGAAATTAAAAAAAGTAGCGAACAGTATATAAATTTGTTGCAAAATACTTTGAATAAGCTCGACAATTCGGCAACAAGGGTGCAGTCGCCGGAAATAATTCAGGTGTTCGTTCAAGGCAAATTGAACCTGGATAACCTGCGCGCAAAAATTAATGCCTTTGCTGATGCCAGCGAAGCCTACCAAAAAGCTGTAGATCGGAAAATACAGGAGTTGAGAGATTTCACTAATTTCCTGCAATTTGCTGGTTTGCTTTTCAACTGTTTGGGTGCAGGGGCTGCCTGGTATTTATTTGATAGTTTAGAGAAGGAATTGAGGAAGCGGGAAGCTGGCTTGGAAGAAAGTAAAAGTCGCATTCAAGCTGTGGTTGACAATGCGGCTGACGGTATTATTACTTTGGACGAACGGGGAAATATTGAGTCTTTTAATAGGGCAGCAGAAAAGATTTTTGGCGTGAAAGCCGATCGAATAATTGGCTCAAACTTGCGGCGGCTGATATCTCAACCGCAGCCTTACAGCAGCGTGGGGGATTATTCAATCGAATATTTTGTGTTACATCCCGATACTACGCTGAAGACTTACCAGCAAGAAACAGTTGGACTTCGCCACGACGGAACTAAGTTTCCGATGGAGTTAGCTGTCAGCGAAATGCGTCTGGCAAATCAACACTTGTTTATTGCAATTTGCCGCGATGCCAGAGGACGGAAACAAGCCGAGGAAACTCTGCGAAAGCAAGCCCAAATGCTGGATTTAGCAAACGATACGATCGCCGTACTAGACTTGAACGGGGCGATTTATTATTGGAATTCGGGGGCAAAGTGGCTCTACGGCTGGCGGAAGTCGCAAGCAATAGGAAAAAATATTCACAAGCTTTTAAAAACAGAATGGAGCAAACCTTTTGAGGTAATTCAAAAAGTATTTTTCGAGCAGGGTTCTTGGCAAGGAGAACTGGTGCGAACTAAGAAAGACGGGACAAAAATAACGGTGGCAAGCCGATGGACTTTGCAGTACGACGATCAAGATCAACCCGTTGCTATTTTGGAAATTAGCAACGATATTAGCGATCGCAAACGCTCAGAAATTGCTTTAGCCCAAAGCGCGCAGCGGTTTCGCGCTACTTTTGAGCAGGCGGCAGTCGGCATGGTTCAAGCGAGTGTGGAAGGTAAATTTCTGTTAGTCAATCAAAAACTTTGCGATATTTTGGGCTACAGCCGCCAAGAATTGGTAGAGAAAAGATTTCAGGATATTACTTGGTCTGGAGATTTGGCAAGCGAACTGGAACTTTTGCGCCAATTGTTAGCAGCAGAAATTGAAAATTTCTCTCTGGAAAAGCGCTACATCCGCAAAGACGGAGAGTTGGTTTGGGCCAACTTAACGGTTTCGCTGCTGCGAGAACAAAATGGCAGTCAATTTCTGATGAGTGTGGTAGAAGATATTAGGGATCGGAAACAAGCGGAGGAATCGCTGCGGTTGCGCGCTCAAGAATTGAGGTTGACAGCCCAAAATCTGGCTCAAACGACGAATAGTTTAAGAAAGCGGAATCAAGAATTAGACCAGTTTGCTTATGTAGTTTCTCACGATTTGAAAGCGCCACTCAGGGCGATCGCCAATCTCAGCATTTGGATAGAAGAAGACCTCAGCGAGTCGATGACAGAGGATACTCTGCACCAAATGAACCTGCTGCGCGGCAGAGTTCACAGGATGGAAGGTTTGATTGAGGGACTGCTGCAATATTCCCGTGTTGGACGTATTAAAGTAGCTTCAGAAATGGTAAAAGTTGATAATTTATTAGCCGAAATTATTGATTCGTTGGCGCCGCCGTCTGAATTTGAGGTGAAAGTTGAACCGGGAATGCCAACTTTTGTGACAGAAAGATTGCTGTTGCAGCAGGTTTTTTCTAATTTAATTAGCAACGCAATTAAGCACAACCGAGCTGAATCGGGTCATGTAAAAATCTCGGTTAAAGAGTTAGATGAATTTTACGAGTTTTCTGTAGAGGATGACGGGCCGGGGATTGCTCCTCAATATCACGATAAAGTTTTTGTGATTTTTCAGACCTTGGAAGCTCGCGATAAAGTAGAAAATACTGGGATTGGTTTGTCGCTAGTGAAGAAAATTGTCGAAGGTCAAGGGGGTACTATTTCCCTAGAATCTGCCGAAGGTGAAGGAGCAACTTTTCGGTTTACTTGGCCGAAGCAACCTATTAGCAAATAAGATAAGACGGCGGTTGAAACCGCGTCTACACAAACGATGTCCGCCTCCGCGGACTAAGAGAGGATAACGTAATTTTAACCGCCCACTCTTCAACCCGCGGAGGCGGGTTTTGCTTGTATAGGCGCGGTTTTAACCGCCGTCTTGTCTGCATCACAACGGATTTCGATGATAAATCCATCAGGATCGTAAAAGTAAATGCCGCGTCCTGTAGCGCGAGTGACGGGGCCGCTGTCGATCGCAATTTGATTTGACTGTAGCACTTCCAGAGCGCGATCGAACAAATCCGGATCAATATCGAAGGCTAAGTGGTTGGCCCGGGTAAAAGCTTTCTCCGGGTCTGGGTTTGGCGGTTCTAAGTCGGGCTGCCAAAATAAGTCAATAACAGTGCCGTCTGGGGTAACGAAATTAGCGACTTTACCAGCGGCTACCATTTCTGTTAAAGTTGCGGGAATTTCTGCACCTGTTAGTTCGTGCAGACTGAGAATTGTACCGTAGAAGTGGCGGGAAGCTTTCATGTCGCGCACGTTTAAAGCGATATGGTGAACGCGGCGCAAATTCCCCGGCGCGAGGACAATTTTGACGTTGTTTTCGGTAGTTTGCATGATTGTCAATTGCGAATGTTCAAATTGAATGCAGTTTGATTTATTCAGATGGTGCCGTGTGAAATAAGCATTTTAAGTTGGTAGTGAGGACTGGACTACTCCGATTTATATCAGGACTTCAGTCCTCACTACAAAGACTTTTATTTGGGTTCTGCGATCGCACATCATATCGATTAGTATTATTTTTCTTTAGGAAACGATGCCATGCCTACAAATAGCATGGCCAGACCACCTGCCAGAATTGCAAAGGCAAGTAAACCTACCACTAAATCTAATCCCGATGTATTTTCCATTAAATTAAACTGTTCTCCAATTAAATACAATCATCGGTATTTGTTCATGGTTGAGTGCTTGCACACAATGGGGAAGATTAGAAGAAAAAAATTAGCTATCAACTTATCAGAAAAAAAGCCTATTAATTTCTTCCCTCTTCCCTAAACATCCATCCGTTAAATCAGTTAAATCCTGTACACAGCTTATTTGCCGAACTGCTTATTTTGCCAATTCTCGATCGATAGCAGCGATTAGTTCGGGCGAATCGGGGCCAACACTGCTGCGGAATCTGGCAACCACTTCACCCTGTTTGCTAACTAAGAATTTCTCAAAATTCCAGGAAACCTCACCCTTGGGCTCGACTGCACTCGTAAGCTTAGCGTACAGCGGGTGCTGCTGAGTACCTTTAGCGCGTACTTTGTCAAATAATTCAAAGGTGACGCCGTATTTTGTAGTACAGAAATTGACGATTTCTGGATTACTTCCGGGTTCTTGAGCTCCGAAGTCGTTACAGGGAAATCCTAAAACACGGAGTCCAGCCGCGCTGTACTTCTGGCTCAATTCTTCGAGCCCTTTGTATTGAGGTGTATAGCCACATTTGGAAGCTACATTAACTATCAAGAGTACCTTGCCACCGTACTCTCCTAGCTGCTTGTCTTCGCCTGCGATCGTTTTTACTTTAATGTCGGAGATTGTGCTGGGCATTTTCAAATACTTTTAAATTTGACCACCACAATTTTACCGCAAGTCGGTACAATTTTGTCTAGAGGTCGATCGCTAAAAATTTCAATATCCCGGTCGGGGCGGGTTGACGGATCTCGCGCTGATATTATAGATATGAGTGAACCCGCGCCTACCAAAATTACGGTTAATTTACCGAACATGATCTTAGTAGATGGCGGTGAACTTTCTTCCCAGCATGACTCGCCACAGTCCGCTGTTAGATTTAAGTTTCTCGCTAATAGCTAAAATCCACAGCGAAAAGGACGAAGAGTTTAACTCTCTGAGTGGTTTTCCGTCATCCATTTTTGGTAAGTATCCTCAAGTTGCTTGTCTTCCAGAACGAGTTCTAGGCGGACTTTGACGCAACCGTGACGGGGTTGAGAGGCGATCGAATTTAATATCTTGCTAGCTTTCTGCACAGAGGTAAATTCAGCCTTAACTGTCGGTTCTTGGCGATCGCTCTTAATCTCCGTCAAATCTATACCGGTGATGTTTCCCTCGCCTAAATCTATTTCTGCCAACACCTTCGGATCGTCGCCGACTTGTTCGACAATCAGCTTTTCCCACTGGATGGGCACTTGTACCATCCGAGTTTCAATTTCTTTACGCACTATAACTTCGCCGACTTTGCGCTTGCTGCGATTGATCACCAATCGTTCTTCTAGCAGGCGAATTACTTCTTGATCGACAATATCGAAGTTTTCCTCATCCTGATCTGTCTCCAAATTTGCATCTGTGCGATCGGCATCTGTTAGATTTGACATAGCTGTTGAGGGATTTGTTAACTCACTGTTGCTGAATTCACTATGCGCTTCTGAGGCATTTTCTAAATACTGACTCCCCGCATTTGCCGAAACTCCCGGCAGCAGTTCGACTTGAGCTGAATTGATACTTACAAACAGGGCTTTTTGGTGATAATCGACTTTTTTTAGCAGCTTAATACTTAATAAAAAAATGCGGGTATTTTCGCTGCCTAGCCCTGCCACCACAAAGTTTAACTGACCGCTAGCATCAAAATAGACATCTTTAACTTTGCCTACTAAGTGACCTTGGTTGTCTTTGACGGTAAAACTTTTTAGCTTAGTTTTGACTTTTTCAGGCACCCGGTTGAGACGGGTTATTGATTTAGCAGTTGCTATCTTTTCTGCTGATGCTTGACCGTTCATTTTTTAAACTTTCCTGCTTAGGGATTTTTATTATGAAGTGGTAAGGGGAAATTGGTAAAGGCGGGGAAAGTGCATAAACCTTGCCAAAACCAGACAAGTTTTGTACCCCCCCGCCGCTCACATAGGAATTGCGCGATCGCTACCAATCCAATCAAACCTGCGCGGTGACAGAATTATGTCATTAAGGCGCAATTCCAATGCAATAGCTGTTGCGGTTGGTTTAGATATTTTTATTTTTATTATCTACAACCGCAGTTCCCTCAGTCTTAACGTCTAATTCTTCACGACGCAAGGTTTCTTCGCCCTCAACCGTGCTGCGAACAACTTCTTTTCTGACGTTGACTTCTTCCCGGACGAAAGCTTCCTTGTGAATGTCGGCTGTTTCTTCGTAGACTTCCATGCGTGCAACTTCCCCTGATTGGAAGTCAGCCTCACCGACTGAAACTACTCGACCCGCTTCTACCGGGGTTACTCGATCGATTACGACTCGTTCTTTTTCAATGGGTACTGAAGCTCGCGCTGTTTCAGTTTCCACGCGCTTGCCAACTGCTACTTCGCCTGTTTTTGCGCGGTGTTTGTTGGCAATCAAGCGTTCTTCATAAAGCTTGAGATTTTGGTGCTGCTGTTCGTTGGTTTCGTAGAGGGGGCGGTCCATATCGTAGCTGTAGCTGCTGCGATCGTAGCTAGCAGGAGTTGCAGTGCTTGCAGCTGCAGTTTCTTGATTGCGGTAGACGCCTCTTACCTGTTCTTCGCGATCGTAATCTAATGGTTCTAATTCATTGTAAGCCGGCAATTGTTCTGCTTGAGCTTTGCTGCGAAGGCCTGTGGCGTGGACGCGACGGGATCCGTAGTCGAAGCGGGCCGAGCCGATTGGCAACAATACTTTTTTGCCAAAAATCCAAATACCGGTGTCAATTACCAGATAGCGGAAACGACCAGTGTCATCAACCAAAGCATCATAAACGGTGCCTACTTTTTCATCAGAGTCGCCAGCATAAACATCAAATCCCTTGATGTCGTCTCCAGCAAAGATTTCTTCCTGATAATTAGGATAAAATTCTGCTAATTTTTGAAGTGCCATGTATTTTTTCCTCTTTGCTCTACTTAAATTAATAGTAGAAATTAATTCGCTAACTTCCCTCTCCCTAAAGTCAGAAGTGTATAATTTAGGTTGTTTAATACTATAGGAATAGTACGGCATCTCTGCTTCTGTGCTAGCGCTCAGCTATTTTAAAGATTCTAAAACTCTACAATCGTCAATCTTATAAGAAGTATTAAAACTCAAAGCCAACCGTAGGGACACGGCAAAGGAGTGTCCTACTCCCCCTGCGGGACACTCCTTTGCGCTGTGCCTACTGTTAATAATTGTTAACTAGGTGGTGAAAAATCAACATTATATAGTAATACCCAAATATCAAAGCCCCTCATCTTGCAGGAGAGGGGCTTCAGGAAAGCTAGAAATTTTAAGTTCAGAGTTGATTGAATTGAGTTCTGATAGCTTCTATCCGACTACGGTTAACTCCCATATCCGACTGTCCCAGACGCGAAGCCGATCGCACATGGATGACTTTTGCTGCATCATCTACCAAAAATTCAACGTCATCAACAAACCCCATCAAAGCACTGGTGAACTCGGCATAGAGGTAATTATCAGTTGCCGTGATAATTTTAGTTTTTCCATAGGACTCGATCGCCCCTTTGAGCTTTACCATCGCTTCAGCAGGGGACGAAGTGTATGCCAAAGGCTCAATTTTGTGTTCGGCATCTTGACTGAAGCTGCTGACGCAGTTGGGGGAACTCGGGCACGCTGCGAGTTTTCCTGACTGAATCCCGATATTGGCAGGTCTTGTTCCAGCAAACATTATTTTTTCTCCGGGTATAGCGATAAAAGTAGCGATCGAAAGTGCCGCTACTGCTAGCAATGACATTAAAATAACTAGGACTCTTTTCAACGCTGTCGGCGATTTTGTTTCAACTGTTTGCAAAGGATTAGCCCTCCAGAAAGTGCAAGTTGGATATAATACCAAATCCGGCTTAAATACCCCTTTATTTCTTAGTCTGCGAAGGCAGACTTCGTTTGTATAGTAGCGGTTTCAACCGCCGAATCATAAAGGGGATGGCAAACCCGGATTTGGTCTCCTTTTCATATTAATTGAAATTGACCTCTAAAATTTAAAAAGATTTACTTTGTTCCTCAATCAACCAGTAAGTCAGCATTCTTCCTTTACCCTTAACCGGGATATGGCCCCGTTCTTCCAAAACAAACTGCTCTTTCAAACGCTCGTAAGTCGCCGCCGTCACTTGAATTTTACCAGGCAATCCGTTCGACTCCATGCGTGAAGCAACATTAACAGTATCCCCCCACAAATCATAGCTAAATTTACTAATCCCAATAATTCCAGCCACCACCGAACCGCTGTGAATTCCGATCCGCAATTGAAAATTTTCTCCTATTTTGGCATTAAACCTCCTCAAAGCTGCCTGCATCTCCAAAGCTAAAAGTGCGATCGCCTCAGAGTGATCCTCCCGCGCCGTCGGCAAACCCCCAACCACCATGTAAGCATCCCCAATCGTCTTAATCTTTTCCAACCCGTGCAATTCAGACAACCTATCGAACTCCGAGAAAATCCCGTTCAAAATTTCTACCAACTGCGTCGGACTTTTGTGAGCCGAAAACTCTGTAAAACCCACCAAATCAGCAAACAAGACGCTCACTTCATCAAAATGTTCCGCTATCAACTTTTGCTCTTTTTGCAAGCGCTCGGCAATAGGTTTCGGTAAAATATTCAGCAGCAATTTCTCTGTTTGCTCTTGCTGCAATTTCAGCGCTGCCTCAGCTTGTTTCCGCTGAATCAGCGAACCGAGCTGCGTAGCAACCGCACTCACTAATTCCAACAAGCGCGGCTGACATTCCAGAACTTTTTCGCGATAAAAAATCAAAATAGCTAACACTTGGTTGTCCGCCAAAATTGGCAAACCAAAAGCTGCTTTCAAT
>JARCMA010000080.1 GCA_030248405.1 Microcoleus sp. MP8IB2.171 | reverse complement strand
TGATGCTGCTAAATTATTAGCTTACGTTATCACCATAAGTACCAGAGAGCCGATAATAAGTTGATGTCGATTCAAATTGCGCTTTGACGCAGGGGATGGCAGAAGAGATATGAAATCCTTATCAAAGATAATATCTAAGTTCCAGTCCTCAGCCCCCATTCATAAATCAAATACTCATCTACACTGTTACCATTATTACATCTCACCCCGCAGAGCCACATGAGCGAACCAACTCAGAGCAATACCAAAGCAGTAACAGACGGTTGTCCATCACTCCCCGACTCGCTTCTGAAAGCTAAACGGCATGAACTCACCGACATCAAACTAAAGATTACCAAAATGGGGGAGAAAGACTTCCCAGATGACTTGCAGGGTCATGTCTTTATCATTGCACCAGTCGGAACCATTGAATCAGGAGGTCTTCCCTTTACAAATGGAGACTCATTCTTGAGCGGCGACGGCATGATTTACCGATTGGACTTCCAGCAAAAGGGTGAAGTTTTATTAACTACACGGATTATCAGGCCACCAGATTACTATGCGGATGAAGCAAGCCAACCTGGTGAAAAATATGCCAAGTATCAATTCCGCAATCATGGCATCATCAGGTTTTCTTGGTGTCTTGGCTCTCGCAACGATTTAAGTATTGCCTTCCTGCCAATGAAATTTGCTGAGGACTCCCAAGAACGCCTGCTAGTTGCCTATGATGCGGGTCGTCATTACGAAATTGATACGGAAAGTCTTGAAGTGGCAACTCCTGTAGGCTGGAACAAAGAGTGGCGAGGAGAAATTGAGCTAAATTTTCCCTTGCAGTGCCTGAATTTCCCCTTTTCACCCGTGCTTAGCACTGCCCACCCCGTATTTGACGTTCGCAAAAGCGAAATGTTCACGGTCAATTACGGGATGTCATTAAAAACTTTTCTCGGCATCGTAACTAATACAGCAAATAAACTAGCGAAACAAGTAAAGAAAGTTTTTCCACCAGCTAGACCATATCTGGAAAAATTTAAGCTTCCAGAAGATTTCATCTATCTATGCGCTGGGATGGTAAAGGAGAACTAGAGCGATGGCAGCTAGTCTTGCCTGATGGTTCGCCTGTCAAAATTAAGCAAAGCATTCACCAAATTGGATTCTCTCAAGATTACGTGGTAATTGTAGATACCTCTTTCAGAACAGGGATAGAGCAGATAATTAACAACCCTTTTCCAAACAACAAAAAATTCGAAGAATGGTTGCGAAAAAAACTGGATGTCATGGAGTTAGCAACAACTCCTGTCTATCTCATACCTCGCGATCTCTTGACAAAAGGCCAAAAATCTGGAGTTAGCGATCGCAATGAGGACGTACCGACGGTGACTGTCCAAAAAGTAGAAATTCCCCTAGAAGTTACCCACTTTCTCGTAGATTACGACAATCCCGAACAACTCATTACCCTTCATGCAGCACATACTTGTGCCTGGGATGTGTCTGAATGGATACGTGCCTATGATGACTCTCCTTATTTCGATCATAAGTTACCTCGCCCACACGGAATGGAACAGAGCGAGATGGACATCAGTCGCGTCGGACGCTACGTCATTAACGGAAAAACTGGAGAAATCGTTGAACAGAAGGTGATTCCAGAGAAATTCATCCCTGACGCCGAAGAGTGCAAGTGTACTTGGGGAGTAGCACTTTATGCTTACCTTGACCGACTTCCTTCTGCTCTCTATCCCACCATGCCGCCAGGGAAGCTTGATAATATCTACTGGATCTCTTTGGGACTTTGGAAGGATCTCGTCAGTAAGTTCATGGTTGATTTCTTCAAAGACTATCCGTCCAGAGAAGTGCCACTAGAGGAATTGCTCAAAATTGCCAAAACAGAAGGCAGACCCAGTAGCTTGTTCCGGATGGATACGTCTTCAACTGAATCGATGAAGATTGCCGACTCCTATGAATTTCCTCCTGGTTGTATTGGTCTTTCGCCGCAGTTTGTACCGCGCGGTGATGGTAACAGTTCAACGGATGGTTACATTACCTGCACTGTTTGGTTGAACAATACCTACGAGATCTGGATTTTCGAGGCTTGGGATCTCAAGCAGGGTCCTCAGTGGAAACTGAGCGATTCCTCTCTCAACTTTGGGTTAACTTTGCACACGACATGGTTGCCAACTATAGGACGCCGCCAAGCTAGCTACAACGTGCCAGTGAGAGAGGATTATCAGGAATTAGTCAATCAGAAACGATCTCAGGAGATTCAGGATCTGTTCGATGAAAAGGTGTACCCTCACTTTGAGAAAGAATTAAAATCGATCTGAGAGTAAGGGTAATATCTTTAACAAGATTAGAGGTCAAAGCTACTTTAAACTAGGCCACCCTGACCTCTAGTCTCTTTTTATTTAAACAAAAAAGGTAAAAATATGATTATTCTCCCCGGCTACACAATTGCAGAGACAATTTATGAAGGAGACAGAACAGTTGTTTACCGAGGAATCAGAGAGCGCGATCGCCAGCCAGTTATTCTCAAGATGATTAAAGATGAATATCCGAACATTGAAGAGATTACTCGCTTCAGACAAGAATACACCATTCCCCAAAAATTAGACGTTCCAGGAATTGTTAAGCCCTACAACCTGGTTACCTATCAGAATAGCTTTGCTTTAATCTTAGAAGACTTTGGTGGTCAATCTGTTAGCGAATTATTGAAAACAAAAAAAATTCAATTACAAGAGTTTTTAACCCTGGCGATTTCTTTAGTAGAAACGCTCAGTCAAGTCCATAAAGTAGGGATTATACATAAAGATATTAAACCTAGCAATATCATCATTAACCCCGAAACGAGGGAAGTCAAAATAACTGACTTTAGCATCGCGATCACCTTACCAAAAGAACAGCAAACTATTGTCAATCCCAACTTGCTAGAAGGGACTCTTGCCTACATATCCCCCGAACAAACGGGGAGGATGAACCGAGCCATTGACTATCGCACCGACTTCTACTCTTTGGGAGTGAGTTTCTATGAAATACTGACCAACCAGTTGCCATTTACTACGACCGATCCGATGGAGTTGGTTTACTGTCATATTGCGAAACAACCCGTCCCACCCAAAGAGGTAGCAGAAATTCCTCAAGCGGTTTCAGATATTGTGATGAAACTGTTAGCAAAAAATGCTGAAGACCGATATCAAAGTGCTGCGGGATTAAAATTTGATCTGGAAACTTGTTTGCAGCAATTGCAGACAACTGGCAAGATTGAAAACTTTCCCATCGGTCAACGCGATCGCGGCAACCAATTACTCATTCCCCAGAAGCTTTATGGCAGAGAAACCGAAGTCCAAACCCTTCTAGATGCCTTTGGGCGAGTCAGCCTCGGTGCCACCGAGATGATGTTAGTTTCCGGTTATTCCGGGATTGGTAAAACTTCAATTGTCAATGAAGTTCATAAACCAATTGTAGCAGCGAGGGGGTATTTTATTGCGGGTAAATTTGACCAATTTAAGCGCAATATTCCATATGCAGCTTTAATCCAAGCATTTCAAGAATTAGCTCGTCAGCTATTAACCGAAAGTTCCGAACAGATTGCTGTTTGGAAAGAAAAATTATTAAAAGCCCTAGATACTAACAGTCAAGTTATTATTGATGTTATCCCCGAAGTCGAACTAATTATCGGTAAACAGCCTGAAGTTCCTCAACTGGGGTCATCGGAATCGCAAAACAGATTTAATCGGGTATTCCAACAATTTATTCGAGTTTTTTGTCAACCAGAACACCCGCTAGTCATATTCCTAGACGATTTGCAGTGGGCAGATTCGGCATCTCTGAAGTTAATCCAACTTTTGGTAACCGATCCAGATAACAAATATTTGTTAACGATTGGAGCTTATCGAGATAACGAAGTCAGTCCCGTTCATCCTTTAATTCAGACAATAGAAAAAATTCAAGAAAATGAAACGGTGGTGAATAATATCACCATTCACGCGCTGGCTTTGGATAGCGTCAACCAATTAATCGCCGACACTCTCGATGCCAGCGTAAACTTAGACAAAATTAAAGTTTTTTCTGAATTACTTTTTAATAAAACCCAAGGCAATCCGTTTTTCTTGACACAGCTACTCAAAACCCTGTACTCAGAAAATCTGCTGGTTTATCAAGTAGATACAGACCGCTGGGAGTGGGATCTTCAACAAATCCAAGCAATTGGCATCGCAGATTTCAATATTGTTGAACTGGTTGCCCGAAATATTCGCAAACTCCCAGAAACAACGCAGAAAGCATTAAAACTAGCGGCTTGTATCGGCAACCAATTTAATTTAGAAGTTTTATCAATTGTCAATGAAGAATCAAACTTAGCGACGGCTGCTCATTTGTGGGAGGCAATGCAAGCTGGTTTGATTCTGCCGCTGTCTGAAAATTACAAAATTCCTCTAGTCTTTGCCCAGGAAGAGTTGGCATCTGTACGGGATATCAAAGTTGAATACAAATTTTTACACGACCGAGTGCAGCAAGCAGCTTATTCTTTGATTCCAGAGTCAGAGAAAAAAGCCACTCACCTGAAAATTGGTCAACTGCTGCTGAATAATACAACGCCTCAAGAGCGAAAAGAAAATATTTTTGCTCTGGTTAACCAACTGAATTTTGGCACAGATTTGCTAACTAATCAGTCAGAAAAAGATGAGTTGGCTGAATTAAACCTGATTGCCGGACAGAAAGCAAAAGCAGCGACTGCGTATGAAGCTGCTGTTAATTATTTGAATGTAGGTATAGAACTCCTGAGTCAAGATAGCTGGGAAAGTAGATACGATCTGACATTTAATTTTTATCTGGAAGCGGCGGAAGCCGAATATCTCAATGCCAATTTAGAACGAGCGGGGCTCTTGTGCGATCGCACTCTCCAAAAAGCTAAAACAATCCTCGAACAAGTCAACTTATACGTGCTGAAAATTAGGCTTAACCTCGCTAAAAACGAGATTAAATCTGCGTTAGATATTGGGCTACAAATCCTAGAAATACTGGGAGTGACAATATCTCAATCACCCCCGCAAGAACTTAATATTGAGGAGTTAGCTACGCTGCCAGAAATGACCGATCCCTACAAGCGGGCGGCTATGGAGCTTTTAGTTCTCATATTCCCACCTGCTTGTTTTGGAGATGCCAAGCTATCTCTACCAATTCTGTATACTATGATCGATCTTTCCAGTCAATACGGAAATTCTAGCCCATCTGTTTATGCCTACTGTAACTATGGTGGAATCGTAACTTGGCAAATTCCAGACATAGATTTGGCCTATCAACTCGGTCAACTAGCTTTGAATCTATTAGATAAGCTGAATGCCAAAGAGTTTCGTTGTAAAGCATCGCTCACATTTTGCATTACTATCCAACATTGGAAGCAACATACTAGGAATACTATAGAACCCTTGCGTCAGGCAATTCAAGACGGTCTAGAAGTTGGCGATATAGAATTTGCTTGTCATACGGCTGACTTCTACTGCGCTCACTTGTTTTTTGTTGGCGAACATCTTGAAATTGTGGCTGATAGATTGGAGCAATATATTGATTTTGTCAATATATTTAAGCAGGAATACCAGTTAAATTTGTTGAAAATATTTGGTCAAGTTGTATCGAATATTAGAGGAGATTCTGAAAATAAATGCAAATTAATTGGTAAGAATTTTAATGAAACAGAAAAAATTCCGCAATTTATTGAAGAGCAAAATGTAATTTGTTTGTTATACTTGTATTTTTTTAAATCCCGTTTGTGCTATTTATTCAAAGATTACTATGGCTGTTTAGAAAATGCTGAATTAGCTGCCCAATATTCGCATTTTGTTCGCAATATAGTTCTTTTTGTTGAACATATTTTTTACTATTCACTTGCTTTAATTGCTCAGTATGCAAATAGTTGTTTTTCTGAGGAAAACGAGAATAGCAAACAACACTATCTGACACAAGTAGAAGAAAATCAGGAAAAAATGAAATATTGGGCGCAGAATTGCCCAATGAATTACCAGCATAAGTATGACTTAGTAGAAGCAGAAAAAGCCCGCGTCTTAGGGCAATCTTTCTCAGCAATGGAATATTACGACCGGGCGATTGATGGAGCCAAGGAAAATGGATACGTCCAGCACGAAGCCCTCGCCAATGAACTAGCAGCAGAATTTTATTTAACTTTAGGTCGTCAGAAAGTAGCGCGTACCTATTTAATTGACGCTTACTATGCTTATATTCGCTGGGGAGCGCAGGCAAAAGTTAAAGATTTAGAAGAGCGCCATGCTGAATTACTCGCACCTATCCTCGGTAGGAAAAAGAGCCTTCCGAGTGCAGCAGACGAAACGATTGTTAAGACCAGAACCACTGTCTATTCTACCAATTTAGGTGCTGCACAAGAGCTGGATTTATCAACAATTATCAAAGCCTCCCAAGTGCTCTCAGGAAAAGTTCATCTGGATGAATTGCTCTCGAATTTGATGCAAGTCTTGCTGGAAAACGCGGGAGCAGAAAAATTTTATTTCCTCATACCTGAACCAGCAGGTAAGTGGAAAATTGAAGCTCAATGTACGGGTGAACGATGTCAATTAATATCCAAGTCAGCGACTGAAAATCTAGAGATTCCTATCTCACTAATTAATTATGTAGAACGCACGCAAGAAACTCTTGCGATTGATGATGCAACGACTGAAACCAGGTTTGCCTCTGACCCGTATATTATTCAGCAGCGACCTAAATCTATCTTGTGTAGCCCCCTGATTAACCAAGGTAAATTGGTGGGGATATTATACCTAGAAAATAATTTAACAGCGGGGGCTTTTACGCGCGATCGCCTAGAAGTCCTCAACATCATTTCCGCCCAAGCTGCGATCTCCATAGAAAATGCCCGCCTCTATCAAACTTTAGAAGAAAAGGTGCAACAACGCACCGCCCAACTCGCCGAAGCAAACGAGGAAATTAGCGCCCTAAACTACAAACTTAAAGCTGAAAACATCCGCCTCAGTGCTGAGTTGGAAGTTACCAAACGACTGCAACAAATGATCTTGCCCAAACAATCAGAACTAGATAAAATTAAAGGATTAGAAATTTCTGGATATATGCAGCCTGCCGATGAAGTTGGCGGCGACTACTACGACGTGCTAACCCAAAATGATAAGGTAAAAATTAGCATCGGCGATGTTACCGGACATGGTTTAGAAAGTGGCGTATTAATGATTATGGCGCAAACCGCTGTCCGCACTCTCCAACAAATGAACGAAACCGATCCGGTGAAGTTTCTTGATGTGTTAAACCGCACCCTTTATGCCAATATCGAGCGCATCGACTCGTCTAAAAACATGACCTTGGCTTTGTTAGATTATCAAGATAGTAACCTCAGCCTCAGCGGTCAACATGAAGAAATAATTGTAGTCCGTACTGATGGTAACATCGAACTGATCGATACAATGGAACTCGGCTTTCCTCTGGGATTAGAGGAAGACATTGCTGATTTTGTTTCCCAAGTTCAAGTGCATCTTAATCCAGGGGATATAGTAGTGCTTTACACAGATGGAATTACCGAAGCTATAAATATAAATTGCGTGTATTACGGCATAGAAAGATTGTGCCAAGTGGCGAAAGAAAATCGCCACAAAACGGTTGAAGAAATTCGACAAGCAGTAATTGATGACGTGCGGCAACATATTGACAAGCAGAAAGTTTTTGACGACATTACGTTGGTAGTCCTAAAACAGAAATAACGCAAGTTGGTAATTGGTAATTGGTAATTAATCATATCAAGTCCGGTTGCACCGGACTTGTATAGTGGGGGTGTAGTCGATCGAGAGTGCGATCGCCCAAATCTATCACAGCGATATCTCAGTCACAGCAATATTACCGCCAAAACAGACATCAACATCAGTCCCCGCCGCCCGATCGCGATTCCCATATTCTCCGACATAATAAAAATATTCTCCCTCCATTTTGTACTCAACCGGCAGCGGCTGC
>JARCMA010000585.1 GCA_030248405.1 Microcoleus sp. MP8IB2.171 | reverse complement strand
CGCAAACAGCAGCACTTCCGGCCCGACAGCGAAAGTCATGTTAGGAATTAATTGCTGCAAACCTTCATTCAGAAAACTGGCAATTTCCGGGCCAATAGGCGAAGCATAACCCAAAACCAAACCGCCGATCGCCCCAGCACTTCCACCAACGGCACCCAGCACCATTTCCCAGCCCGTATCCAGAGAAGCTACCACGATTTGGGCGATCGCGCCGAACAGCAAAACCGTCAAACTTGCGGTTTTTTGCGCCCCCGCCACCACCACTTGCCGGCAGAATTCCACAATAGCTTGACCGATTGGGGCGGTCGCAATTTTGCCATTACTCCTAGCATAAATCTCCTGCAAGCGCGATCGAACATCCGCAGCCGAAGCCGGACGCTGCTGTATATTCGATCGCACCATATCATCCAACAAATTCGCAAAAGCCGGACTCACAGACACAATATGTCGCCAGCGCAACTCCCCCGTCATCGGATCTTCAATTTCTGCCGGATACTTCCCCGTCAGCAAATGAATACAAGTCCGCCCCAGCGCATAAAAATCCGTCGCCGGCACCACACCACCGCCCACAATTTGTTCCGGCGGGCTGTACCCGGGCGAAATCAACCGCGTCGAGCTCGGAGAATCTTTCCCCACCGATTCCCCACCACCCATTTGCTTAACACCCCCAAAGTCGATCGTCACCAACTGCAAGCCGCCCAAACCATTGTTCAGTAAAGCTTGTGGTGATTCTGGATCTCGCAGCATCAAATTTGAGGGTTTAATGTCGCGGTGAATAATCTGACACCGATGCAACTCCTCTAAAATTTCCACAGCTTGACTCAGCCAACTAAACACCCATTCCTGCGGACATCCCTGATGGTGCTCTTCGAGAACTTCTTCCAAAGTTTTGCCGTGAATCTTTTCCATTACCAAACAAGGTAAGCGCCTCGCTGCGGTATTTCCATCCCCGCCTGCAAAATTTTGGGTTTGCACATGAAAATAACCGTCCGGCTCGACTCTCGGCACACCAGGATGCCGCAAAAGTGCCAAAACCCAAGCTTCTTGCTCGAACAGTTTTACCGCTTTCGGGGAAGTCTCTAGCAACAATTTCAGGACGCGCTCGGTTTGAGTTTCTGTGTCCCAAACTGTGTAGATGGCTGCAAAACCCCCGGTACCGAGGCCTTGTAGAGGTATGTAACGATTTTTTAGCCGCAGCGGGGTTCCGCAACTCTGACAAAAATTGTTGCCCCAAGTCTGAGGGTAAGGCCTTGGGCAATCTGGATTGATGCAGTGGACGGCTTTTGAAGGGGGATGGGGCACAACCAGACTAGAAATGGGGCTAAATATGCTTAGTAGACTTACGCGCAGCTAACGCAGAAACCCGGTTTTAAGCGAGGTTTAATTGCTGTAACCACGAATTTGCGTTGGTTGATACACCAGGTTGCTGCACAAGTCCCTGTCCATATTATGTGCTATGGTGCGGATTTTTGACTTGGTGGTCTGGGAGGTCTATTAGTTCGCGATCGCACTTGCGACTTCAGAAACCCGGTTTCTCTGTAGATTTCTCGTTACTCAACCTAAATTTTTCTAAGAAACCGGGTTTCTAGCCCCCCACGGGATTTGGGATTTGGGATTTTAGATTTTGGATTGCTACAATCCTGAATTGCAGTTGAGATCGATTTCAACTACAACCACGAAATCTAAGTATTTATAACTAATTCCCAATTTCCCAATTCCCAATTCCCAATTCCCAATTCCCAATTCTGATTTTCCCGGATCAAATTCTTTACATAAACCTTATTTATCGGTTGTTTGGCTTGCTGCAAAATATCTTTTGCGCGATCGAACTTCCCCGCCCCCTCTGCGATCCCTAGCCTTTCCCCCTGCATCCTTCGCCGCTTGCATTTTATAAGATATATTACAAAACATTGCCTAATGTAAAGTAAAATAAACAATACTTATGAGGATTAAAAGAATATTAAAATTTGACAGTGCCACTTTATTGATATATTTTTAAGAGCCTGCGATCGGGCAAAAAAATTAAGCGAATACTAGGAAGCGAGATATGGCTTACGCGCAAACCCAAACTCAATCAAAGGCTGGGTATAAAGCCGGAGTTCAAGACTATAAACTAACGTATTACACACCGGACTACACGCCGAAAGATACAGATATTTTGGCAGCATTCCGCGTCACACCTCAGCCGGGAGTTCCCCCAGAAGAAGCAGGCGCTGCTGTAGCTGCTGAATCTTCCACCGGCACCTGGACAACTGTGTGGACTGACCTCCTGACCGACCTCGATCGCTACAAAGGTCGTTGCTACGATATCGAGCCAGTTCCCGGCGAAGACAACCAATATATCTGCTTCATTGCCTATCCTTTGGATTTGTTTGAAGAAGGTTCTGTCACCAACTTGCTGACATCTTTGGTTGGTAACGTTTTCGGTTTCAAAGCTCTGCGTGCTCTGCGGTTAGAAGACTTGCGGGTTCCCATTGCTTACCTGAAAACCTTCCAAGGCCCTCCTCACGGTATTACCGTTGAGCGCGACAAATTGAACAAGTACGGCCGTCCTTTGCTCGGTTGTACAATTAAGCCCAAATTGGGTCTGTCTGCTAAGAACTACGGCCGTGCCGTTTACGAAGTTCTACGCGGCGGTTTGGACTTCACCAAAGACGACGAAAACATCAACTCCCAACCGTTCATGCGTTGGCGCGATCGTTTCTTGTTCGTTCAAGAAGCTATTGAAAAAGCACAAGCAGAAACCGGCGAAGTCAAGGGCCACTACCTCAACGTAACCGCCCCTACCTTTGAAGAAATGATGGAACGGGCTGAGTTCGCCAAAGAAATCAAAACCCCGATCATCATGCACGACTACCTAACCGGTGGTTTCACTGCAAATACCAGCTTGGCTAAATGGTGCCGTCGCAACGGTATTCTGTTGCACATTCACCGCGCTATGCACGCTGTGATCGATCGTCAAAAAAATCACGGTATCCACTTCCGCGTGCTTGCCAAGTGCTTGCGGATGTCCGGCGGCGACCACCTGCACTCCGGTACAGTTGTGGGCAAACTCGAAGGCGAAAAAGGCATCACGATGGGCTTCGTAGACTTGATGCGCGAAGACCACATCGAAGAAGACCGCAGCCGCGGTATTTACTTCACCCAAGATTGGGCCTCCATGCCTGGTGTCATGCCAGTTGCTTCCGGTGGTATCCACATCTGGCACATGCCGGCTTTGGTGGAAATCTTCGGCGACGACTCCTGCTTACAGTTCGGCGGCGGCACCTTGGGCCACCCTTGGGGTAACGCACCTGGTGCAACTGCTAACCGCGTTGCTTTGGAAGCTTGCGTCCAAGCACGTAACGAAGGTCGCAACTTGATGCGCGAAGGCGGAGACATCATTCGCGAAGCTTGCAAATGGAGCCCTGAATTGGCTGTTGCTTGCGAACTTTGGAAAGAAATCAAGTTTGAATTCGAGGCAATGGATACCGTTTGATGATTTTTGGTTGGAGATTTTAGGTTTTAGGTAGCAAACTTACTGTTATGTCTTTATCTTGGAAGAAGATTTACAAGTAAGTTTGCATCCAAAATCTAAAATTAACAATCCAAAACTCTTAAGGGCTGGGGTCAAAAATGGATCTCAAACAAGTTGCGAAAGACACCGCTAAGGTGCTGGCAAGTTACCTAACCTATCAATCCGTGCGGATTGTAGTCGCTCAGTTGAGCGAAACCAATCCTGCTCAGGCAATCTGGTTGAATGACTTTTCCACTAAGGGCAAAATCCAAGATGGAGAAGCTTACATTCAAGAGTTGCTGAGGGAAAATCAAGATTTCGGATTTCGGATCATGACGGTACGAGAGTATCTGGCTCACGATGTGACGGAATTTTTGCCAGAAATGGTTTGTACTGGCATTCAACAGGCAAATATGGAACACAGACGCCAGCATTTAGAGCGAACTACGCAACTTAATTGGTCTGTTTCTAGCAGTAATCCTGAAACATCCTCAATAGATTCTGAACCGAATCTGGATAATTTGTCGAGTTAATCGATCGATAAGTGCGATCAAACACACACCTTAGAGATACACAAAATGAAGACTTTACCTAAAGAGCGTCGTTACGAAACTCTGTCCTATTTGCCCCCGCTGACAGACGCCCAAATTGCCAAGCAACTGCAATACATCTTGGATCAAGGCTACATTCCCGGCGTAGAATTCAACGAAACCTCTGCCCCTGAAATGCGCTACTGGACTTTGTGGAAATTGCCTTTGTTTGGTGCTCGCAGCGTCCAAGAAATCATGAGTGAAATTCAAGCTTGCCGCCAAGAAAATTCTCAGTCTTACATCCGCGTCATGGGTTTTGACAACGTGAAGCAGTGCCAAGTGCTGAGCTTCATCGTGCACAAGCCAAACACCAGAGGCTACTAAGTTTTAACAGCCCTATTTTTTTAGGGAAAAAGTTAGCTAAAAATTGAGGTAGGGAATTCTCCCTGCTTCATTTTTTTTATGGCGATAATGTATTTCCGTCATTGCGAGGAAGGAAGCAGAAGACTCGGCGGTTGAAACCGCGTCTATACAAACAAAACCCGCCTCCGCGGGTTGAAGAGACGGCGGTTGAAACCGCATCTATACAAACAAAACCCGCCTCCGCGGGTTGAAGAGACGGCGGTTGAAACCGCATCTATACAAACAAAACCCGCCTCCGCGGGTTGAAGATTGGATTGCTAGATTTTACAAATAGCTTTCAAAACTTGCAGCAACACAACTGAAGATTCGGGTTCCATCAAAGTCAGAAAGGGCATTAACTGATAGGTGGGTGGATTTCCACGACGGATATTAAGGAACTGATAAAACTCTCCGCTGGTTGCAAGTCCCCAGACAGACTCTTGATATTCTAAACTTTTATAAGCATAAGTTAGCAGTTGTGGCAAACCAGCACGAGGAGCAATTAGATTGTTTTTAGATTCTATTACTAAAATCCAAAATGCTATATCAGCGGCGATTTGTTTCTCTTTATTGATTGCTAAGATGTCAAATCGACCTGTAATCGTTGTGTCTTCATCTTCTATAGTAATATTAGCAATATTTTCTTCTAGACTCATCTTTAATGGCGATCGATAAAAGCCTGCCAATCGCATCAAAGGAAAGGTAGTCAGAGCTTGTACCAGCCCTTCTGAGACTCTTTCAAAAGAAAGGTATTCGCGAAAATCGTTGCGGATTTGCACGAGTTCTAGCTGTTCAAACTCGGTGAGTGCTTCTAATGATAATAAACTTGGGTACGTGTGGTTATTAAAGAGTTGTTGAAACTTCAAAAATTCACTAACTTCATTGAGCGTTAGATTTTTAGCATTAATAGTAGTCATAGCTTGATATTTATCTAAGTCTATATTACAATTTTAACATAGAGATTCCGGTAGTTGAGTAGCACAACCCATGAACCCTGAAGAAGCAAGAGAATTATCGCTCCGTTTAGAACTTCCTGAATTAGTAGGAACTGCCTTAGAGATTCAGGAAGCAGAACTCATCAGAGCAGATAAACTTAAACAAATTCCATTTTTTGAGGTTAAGGCTAACTGGGAAATGTTCATGACTGAGCTTGAAAATACAGGTTATCATGACAACTCTCTCCAGCTACTCAGACAAAGCGATGTCGCTCAATTTTGGATCAAATACCGCGAACTAGATTTTTGGGAACTCCTAAAGCTTTTTCAGTAAAGTTGCTGATTTACCATTAAATAAATCTTAATCTATCCTCTCCGCCACAATACCGTAAACTATTTCGTATCCCCAATTATAGTGTTTATTTGCCAGTTGCTTTGCCCTGTCATATTCACCTAAATAACACAGATCAGCTAACTTTTGATATCCCTCCTCTTTCTCTTGCTGCATTTTTTCCCGCCGCAGCTTTTTTCTGTCTTCTTCTGAGAGAGAAGGTCTTTCTAAACCAAATACATCTATTTCGCTAATTCGTTGCATGGTTGCCTCCTAAAAAGGAATTGATTCTATAATCTGACCGTCAACTATTTCGTAGCCCCATTCTGGGTTAGCAGCGATTTGTTTTTCAACTATACTCCGACCCATAGGAGTTTTGCAAGCTTTCTGTAAAGATTCAATACTGGGAGCTTCAACGAGTAAATCTGACTCTGTTTCCTGACTTTCCTGCTGTTCTAAAGTTCCGATGGGAAGGGTGTGAGCAGTCGATGGTGTCAGGGAAAGTTGAGGTGCGATCGCTTCCAGTTTCTTCATGACACTTTCTTTTGTAAATTGAGGTTTTTCTGTAAAAGAAGGCGGCAGATAAGGTGTCTGCACTCCTAGATTTTTAGCTTTGAGCGCATCATCGGCAATCCGATCGCACTTTCGCAAAAAACCCTCCCACAAATCCTTCCCCAAAACCGGGTTTCTCAAGTCAGCACGAGCCTTAGACACTGCTGCTTCCAGCGGTTCGCCCTTGTGCACATAATACTGAATTCGCTCCTCTTCAAAAGCAGGATAAGGAACTTCCGGCTCAATTTCCCACTCTCGCTTAACTTTCTGACTTTCTCCTAAAGGAATTCCGGCGATAAATTCGTCCCAAAAAGTCGAAGTTAAGCCTTTTGTCATGCCGTCAATAACTTTAAAAGCCCATCCCGAAGGATTGCCAAATCCTAAATTGCGAACTCTGGCATATTCTTCTAAAGCTCGCTGAAAGTTATGCAGTTCTGATGATTGAGAATTCCAAGGGCCGCTAAATTGGTAATTCTGGGTGACAGCAACCACTATTTGCTGGCGCGGTTGTCCGAAATATTTGTCGGTTTTAACTGCACGCTGTGGGGGAGAAGTTTCGGATAATATTTCTACAGGACGATTGTTGTTTTCGCGGCTTGTTTGTGTTATAATATCATCGGAATTGGTTGTCCACAAGTTATTAACTTTTTCCTCAAAAGCGTCAATATCCGCCCAGAGTTCGAGGATTTCGGTGTTGGGATTTGTGGATTTTGCTTTCAGGAGCGATCGCACTTTCAGCAATTCGATCGCGAATTCTTGTTCTTCGCGATTTAAACCAGTGGCTTTTTCAATTTCGCCGCTGTTAGTTTTCACCCATTCGTCCGAGTTTGACTGTTGTGCTTGCCATTGCAATAATTGACAAAGAAAAATACTCGCCGTGACTCCCCCGGTAATTTGGGCGAGTTTGGGATAGTAGATGGCGGGATTTCCTAGATTTCCTAAAAATATTCCTATTTTCATTTTTTATATTCCTATGTCCCTTGAATCGTAGGGTGCCCCTAGGCGCACCTTACCTAATATTAGAGTGTGCCAAATAACACCTTACCTCGACTAAACTAGCATTGAGAAACTTAAGATTTTCTTTAAGCTTCTGTCTATTCCTGACTGAATGGAGTTTCTAGAGTAAAAACGGGGATCGCTTATTCGATCGCCTGATTGACAGGACTGAGTTAAACGTAATAATAAATTATTTACTGTACAGCTTCTGCCAAAATGAATCCAGAACGTCAAGAGGCTTATTTGAACTTAATCGAGCGAGTGCTTACCTGTCCCAACGGCCAAGAGCCAGAGGTTTTGAGTTCGTGTTCCGATTTAATTGATGCGGGATTTGTGCAAATGCTAATCCAGATATCGGCTTCAATGGCGCGCGAAGGTGACGAAGATACTGCTAATTTTTTAGTGCAACTTGCTCGTTTGCTGGGGAAATCTTTGGGTTTGTCACCGGATATCGTGCCTGCTGGGTACAGTAGCGCAAAGGGGTAGAGAAGAGTTGCGATCGCCTCGTTGTATGATGTTTTGGGAAATAAGGGCGATTCCGTACCCTTCGGGATAGCTTTGCTTCACCTAATTTTTAAATGCAGCTATGGCTTTACAGTTTATATTCGAGAGGCTCGCAAAACCCATTCACCCCAGTTTTAAATACATAAATAATCACCGAAGTGACCAAAATATCAGGGCAAATTTTTGCTGCAACTAAATCTCTAAATGCTGCATTCAATTGTCCGTTTGTCAACTCTTCTTTAACCTCTGATTTGCAGATAGCAACGCGGCATCTTTTAGCCAATCCGTCTAACCAATTTTCCGAGATATTCGGTTCTTGTCCGGCTTGAATTGCTAGAGATATCGCTGCATCTTCGATGTTACCTTCGCAATCTTCGATTGCGTCTAGGGCTTTTAGGGCTTCGGGATATTCGGCTAATTGTGAGCGAAATTGGGCAATTTGTTGTGAGGTAATAATCACCATATTATTTTCCTGTGTTCTCTGATGGTGGGATTAGCTTAGCAATTAAAGTGGATATTATAGCATTTTTTTGATTGAGGTGGGAATTGCGCGATCGAACTTAATTACATTTCCAAATGATATTTTGCACTTCGCAATAGTCCGCTGGGGTTTAAATCCCCATCTTACAGCTTAAGTCCGGGCGATGAGGACTGATGTTGAAATTGACAAAAAGTGCGACTAAAATAGGTTTGTAGGACTCATATTTATCGGGAGTTAGAGAAAATGACAACCGTTACTTTAAACTTAGATACTGTCGAACTAACAGACGAACAGTTTTACCGCTTGTGCCAGATGAATCGAGATTGGCAATTTGAACGGACACCTAAAGGACAAATCATTATTATGTCACCCGTAGGCGAAGTTAACGGCAATCGAGAAGCCTATTTAATTACAGATTTGGGCTTGTGGAACCGTAAAACGCAGCTAGGCAGAGTGTTTAGTTCATCTACAATTTTTCGCTTGCCTAATAATGGCTATCGAGCCCCTGATGCCGCTTGGGTTAGCTTAGAAAGATGGTCGGCTTTAACAACAGAAGAACAAGAAAAATTTCCGCCAATTTGTCCTGATTTTGTCATAGAATTGCGATCGCGCCCAGATCCGCTGCGGCCGCTTCATGAGAAAATGCAGGAGTATCTAAACAGTGGTTTACGCTTGGGTTGGCTGATTAATCCTCTAGACGAAAAAGTAGAAATTTATCGCCCTAATCGCGAAGTAGAAATTCTACAATTTCCTGTGAGTTTATCGGGGGAAGATGTGTTGCCGGGATTTGTTCTTAATTTGCCCATGATTTGAACGGGAATTAGGAATCGGCGATTAAAATCGCTACTACACAAACAAAGTCCGCCTAAGCGCTGGCGCGCTGGCTTCGCCCACGCGGGCTAAAGATTAGATTAAATTTTTCCTGTTTCCAAGTGTATTTTCTTCGGACAAATATCATCATCGTACCAACCCGTCAAAGCCACCGCCAAAGCATCGGCCGCATCGTCGGGTTTCGGAATGTAACCTAACTCCAACTCCCGCGCCACGGCCTCTTGCACTTCGGACTTATCCGCATTACCGCGGCCTGTCAAAGCTTGCTTAATTTGAGCCGGCGTAAACTCGAATAGCGGCACTCCACACTGCGCCAATACTAGCGTCAAAACGCCACGCGCTTGGGCTACAAGTATGGTATTTCCCATCTTGTAAAAGAACAGTTTTTCGGCAATTGCAATATCAGGTTTAATCTGTTCAATTACCTCGTGCAAATCGTCGTAAATTGTTTTTAACCGCTGTCCCATTTCCTGTTTTGGCGTTGTTTTTATCACGCCGCAATCAATCATGGAAACGCTGTTTTTATCTTGTTTCCCCGGTACAATTTGACAGGAAATTGCCCCGTAGCCAAGATTTGCTAAGCCCGGATCTAATCCTAAAATTCGTTTTTCCATTGCCAGAATTAGTAATTGGAACTGGGGAAGGAGGCATTAAAAATTTGGGAAATGTTTCCTCACCACCCATTACCAATTACCAATTATTAATTACCCCTCAGTTGTTTCTAGACCGAATACCCGATCGAACACTTTAGTCACTTTATAGCCCGAATCGATCGATTCTAGGGGGTCTTTCCGCAATCGGTGCCGCAAACACAGGGTCATCACCCGGCGAATATCGTCCACAGTGACCTCTGTGCGACATTCTAGGGCGGTGAAAGCTTTGGCGGCCCGATTTGTGACCAAATCGCCCCGCAGCCCGTCTACGTCCAATTCCGCGCAGACTTGGGAGATTTTGACTCGCAAATCGCGATCGATAGTTACGGATTTTAGCCTTTCCTGGGCTTCGACCAATTTCTGCTGCATATCATCTTGTTCGTGCTGATATTTGCCGAGAAACTCTGAGGGATTTTGGTCAAAACTCGATCGCTGTTCGACAATTTCTACTCTTAAATTCGGGTCTTTGACAGTCCGAATTTCGGCGTGCATTCCGAATCTGTCGAGCAATTGCGGCCGCAATTCTCCTTCTTCTGGATTCCCGGAACCGATGAGAATAAACTTAGCCGGGTGGCGGATTGAAATGCCTTCTCTTTCAACAGTATTCCAACCGCTGGCGGCGGAGTCGAGCAAAACATCGACTAAGTGATCGTCGAGCAAATTGACTTCATCGACGTAAAGAATGCCGCGGTTAGCTTTGGCTAACAGGCCTGGTTCAAAAGCTTTCACACCTTCGGACAAAGCTTTCTCAATGTCGATCGTACCGCAAACTCGGTCTTCGGTGGCACCGAGGGGCAAGTCTACCATTTGGACTTTTTTGCGGGCGATCGGCATTGTACCGTGATGCAAAGTGCGATCGCGCACCTCATCGCTCATAAAATCCGGATCGGTGGGATGACTGTTAAAAGGATCGTCAGCCACCACCTCAATTTCTGGCAGCAAGTCAGCGAGGGCGCGGATTGTGGTAGATTTGCCCGTACCGCGATCGCCCATAATCATCACTCCGCCAATTTTCGGATCGATGACATTCAACAGCAGCGCCAGTTTCATCTCCTCCTGGCCAACAATTGCGGTGAAGGGAAAAACAGCGCGGCGGGCTGCGGTAACGGTTGGCAGAGCGCCCGCATTTACGGTATTGCTGACTTCGGCAGTAGGACTCACAGGATAACTCAAAATATAATAATTGCTTATTTATTGTACGGGATAACCGATTTTAGATTTTAGATTTTAGATTTTAGATTAATGTATTTCTGTCATTGCGAAGGTCGTGAAGCAATCTCAAAGCCTTGGTACACCGTCATAATGCGTCCAAGACTGAGAAACCGGGTTTTTTGCGCCAAAACTGGGCTATAGCTTTTAATCCCGGTAAAAAACCCGGTTTCTTTGGTGGGGCGAGATGCAGACGGCGGTTGAAACCGCGTCTACACAAACAAAGTCTGCCTCCGCAGACTGAAGAAAATAACGTAATTTTAACCGCTAGGTCTTCTTATCTTTTTGTGCGTCTTTTCTTCCACAACAAACCCATTCCAGCAGCCACCATTGTACCCATCGCCGTCATCGGTTCCGGTACAGCAGCAGCAGCATCAGCAAAAGGTTCATACTCATACATTGCACTAACTGTAGTAGCTTTGTAGGTACGTGAGAACGAGAAATCTTCAACTACCAACGATGAGGCTATTCTCACGCACCGCATAGTCGCATTACAGGTGTTCGTAGATATCTGGAATATCAAGAGGTTCAGACCTGTTCGACATCCTAATATAAAATTCAAGTTTCTTGTCGTTCGTTTTCTGTAGCCAAGCTTTTTTCGCCGATTTTTTTATATCAATCGCGCAGACATCTTTGCCATCAATTTTTTCAAACCGAATTTTAATCTGCTGAGTAAAGTTGCTACCAATACATTGACAAATTGAATCAATAATTGTCCGCTCTAGCTGATCTAGATTTCCCTTTGATAGTAAAGATAAATCCTTTTCTAGCCCGAAAATATTACCATTATCTTCAACGCCGATAATGAGAGTTCCACCTTCAGAATTAAGAAATGCAGCAATTGTCTTAAGAGTGCTAAATCTTAAGTCTTTATTCTCACAATCGCGCTTAACATCCCACTGAAAGGTACTCTTATACTCCAGGCGATCGCTTTCAGGGAGTTTGATCAACTCAGAAATTGGGCGCAGTTCGCCAATTTTTCTGATCGTTGTTAAAAATCGGCGTAGTTGTCGTTCCTCAATCCGTCCTTTCAATATTTCTTCTGTATCTGCTGCATCGATTACCGTTTTGTTAATCACGGCAATGTACTGACCCAAATATGTTTGATCCAACGTTTCTATATTCTCGTTAATCCACTGCTCATTCTGAACGTTACCCCAACGGTTGAAATAGGCGATCGCATCCTGAATCGATTCATGAAGTATATCGAAAATATTACCTCGCATATTTTTAGAAATATAGTCCCATGCGCCCATCTTGAAAGCAGTGCGGCAATCTGAAACTGTATCATTAGCAGTCAAGATAATAACTACAGAAGAAAGATTTCGGGCTTTCACTTCGTCAATAACAGCAAATCCACTGTCATCCTGCTCCATTCGCATATCTGCAATAATTACGTCAAAAGGATTTCCCAACTTCTCTTTAGCTTGAGCAACACTGGTAGCCGTTTCAATCTGCTCATAGCCATAGTCCCCAAGCCATTCCAATAACTCATTCAAAAATCGAGGATTGTCTTCTACCAACAGCAAATGGACGTTTTGAGTTTGCATATTATCTTACACCTCTTCCTCAAGATAAGGAATATAAATTTCAAATCTAGCTCCATCTTGTCCCGTTTCCCGAATATAGCCCTTCATCTTGGTCAGGGTTTTACGGATAATGAACAGCCCTAATCCGCTACCTTTACCCTCCTGAGAGGTGGTTTTTAGGGGTTGAAAGATCCAATCTTTATGATACTCTGGAACACCCTTACCATCATCAGCAAATTCAATAAACAGATATTTTTGCTCTCCAGGGACATTCATTCCCCGAATTCCTGATGGGTTGACCACATCTTGAGATGTGATACGAATGGTCAATTTCGGCTGGTCAGCATTGTGCTTCAGTGAATTTTCGACCAGTTCATTCAATGCACTCTTTATTTTTTCCTGATCTCCATAGAACTGAGAGTCACTGTTTCTTATGTCTAGAAGAATCCAAGCATTATCAATATGGCAAGTTATTTCCCACTTTTCAAATAGTTCCTTGACATGAAAACGGTGATTTTTGATCGAAATACCTTCGTTGATAGCTTTCAAGTCATTGAGAGCACTCTGGGTTAGTTCCAGTTGTGTCAGCAATTTATCAAACTGGGCGTAATGCTCGTCATTAGGTGATAACTTTCGGATGGATCGTATAGTCTGCGACTTGATCACAGCCAATTCGTTATTCACAAAGTCAGAGATATCATGGGCAGTTTTGGAAATGACCGTCAAAATCCTCCGATAGTCGTCATTAGAAATAGTTTCAATCTCAGATTTTTGTGCTTCCTTGCGTTTTTCAACCTCTTTGAAGACATCTTCAATCGCTTGAATAATACGGTTTAATAAGGGATCTTCGCGATCGGAGCGACGTGAAATTCGATAAGCAATTGCTTTAAGGATGCTGATCTCATTGGCGATTTTGTGATACATCGCCCGATTGAGAATTTCCGTGTCGCTTAATTCACTTGGGACATCAGTTTTGACCATTTCAAAGTAGTCTTGCTCACTAAAGTTAAGAATCAGCATTGCCCTTGCCTGATCGTAGTGCGGAGAATCTTTTTCGATTTGCCGCAGCATTTGAATGGCTGTATCGTTATGAGGATCGCTGGCAAAAATATTTCTAGCACTGTGGAGCCATGTTTTCTCTTTGTCATCCGAGTTGGCAATTGCTGCCTCGAAATATTCGTCACCTTTCTCTCGTTGCTTAATGCAGTAGTATAGCCTACCTAATTTGAGCAGAATTATATTAGCTTCATATTGACTCAGAAAATCTTTTTTTATTTCAGATAACTGGTTGATAGCCTCTTGGTACTTGCCTAATCTTTCTAGTGCAGGAAAATAGTGAAAATAAATAAAATCGTTTCGTATATTAGGATTTTCTAATCCCATTTGTAGTGCCTTTTCAAAGAATGGCAAAGCCTTCTCATCCTGACAAATTGAAGCTAAAGTAATAGCATAACTACTGATGGTTTTCGGATTATTAGGTTCAATTTGAAGCGCTCGCTCAAACAAAGGCAAAGCTTTCTCATACTCACGAATCCAAGTCAAAGCTTTGGCATAACTATTTAGCGTTATCAGATCATTAGGTTGAATTTGAAGCGCTCGCTCAAACCACTGCCAAGCTTTCTCATGCTGATTACTTGAAATCAAAGCTTTGGCATAACTAAATAATGTTATCACATTATTAGGTTCAATTTGAAGCGCTCGCTCAAACAACTGTAAAGCTTTTTCATGCTGAT